>JAGXBI010000125.1 GCA_018971155.1 Burkholderiales bacterium | reverse complement strand
CGGCGTCGGCGGCCGAACATGAAGACGAGCGTCCGTTCATCGAGCCGAGCCTGCCTGCGGCCGGCAGATCTCATCCGGCCAGCGGCGAGCGGCGCGAGCCGACGCTGGCCCGAGCGGCAGCCGACGCGCCGCACGCGCCATCGGCCGAAGGCGCGCTCGCGGAGCCGGACTTCGCCCAGGCGCCGGCGCCGGTCGTTGGTGAGTCGCCGGTCCCGGCCGATGACGCCATGGCGGCACAGGAAGACGGTGCGCACCAGGCGCACGAGCCGAGCGAGCCCGGCGAGTCGCCGGTGGAGGCAGGCACCGCGAAGCCGGTCGCGCCGACGAACAACGCTCCGATCGCGCCGGCCGTCGTTGACGAGCGTATCGATTGTGTCGTCAATTTGCCACTGGGCGGCATGGTCAATGCCGAACGGGTGCTGCCGCTGGCGCAAAGGATGCGGCGCGCCGGTGGCAAGGCCGTACACGTCGAAGGATGGGTAGAGGATCCCCCGCATTGGGAATTGCTGCGCTCGGGCGGACGCTATACGCAGCTGCGCATGGCGGTGCAACTGGCAAATCGCGCGGGTCCGCTCAACGAAGTCGAGTTTTCGGAGTTCATCAGCCAGGTACAGACGCTGGCCGATGCGGTGGATTCCCTGCCGGAATTGCCCGACATGATGGAAACCGTCGGCAAGGCGCGTGAGCTCGACAGCTTTGCCGCGCAGTGCGATGCGCAATTGTCGGTCAACGTGCTGTCCGATGGCGCGCCCTGGTCCGCAAACTACATCCAGGCGGTGGCGACGCAGGATGGCCTGCTGCTCTCGCGCGACGGCACGCGTTTCGTCAAACTCGACACGCGCCAGAACCCGGTGTTCACGCTGCAATTCGGCGACACCAATTTCCTGCGCGACGACCTGACTTACAAGGGCGGCGACCTCATCACGCTGCTGCTCGACGTGCCGGTTGCGGACGAAGACCTGCTGCCGTTCCGGCTGATGTGCGATTACGCCAAGTCGATCGGCCAGCGCATCGGCGGGCGAGTCGTGGACGATCAGCGCCGCGTGTTGCCGGAGGCCGCACTGACGGGCATCGAAACCCAATTGATGTCCCTTTACGCACGGCTGGAGCAGCGTGGATTGCCGGCCGGCGCAATGCCGACGCGTCGCCTGTTCGGTCAATAGCAGGCGGCCTGTATCGGCTGATTGGCGTCCAACTTGCGCGGCACAAACCGTGACTTCATTGGCATAATGATCGCCATCGACGCCAATGAACGAGCGCATGTCCGACTCTCTCGCTAAACCCGGCACGGCAACCGCGCGTGCCGGTGCCATTTCCCCCGCTGAACAGGCAGCACGGCTGCGCGCCGAGCTGGAACAGCATAACTACGCCTACTATGTACTCGACGCCCCGACGGTGCCGGACGCCGAGTACGACCGCCTTTACGCGGCCCTGGTGCAGATCGAAACCGAGCATCCGGATCTGGTCACGCCCGATTCCCCGACGCAGCGCGTGGGCGGGCAGCCCGCCACGGGTTTTGCGAGCGTCACCCATAAGGTGCCGATGCTGTCGCTCAACAACGGATTCGCTGATGACGATGTCGTTGCGTTCGACCGGCGGGTCGGCGAGGCGCTGCATGACCATGACAGCGGCGGGAATGATCTCTTCGGACAAGCCGTCGAATATGCCTGTGAATTGAAATTCGACGGCCTGGCGGTGGCGCTGCGTTATGAAAACGGGCTGCTGGTGCAGGCGGCCACGCGGGGCGACGGCACGACCGGCGAGGATGTAACGGCCAACATCAAAACCGTGCGGGCAATCCCGCTGCGCCTGAAGACACCGACCCCGCCGGCAGTATTGGAGGCGCGCGGCGAAGTGTTGATGTTCCGCCGGGACTTCGAAAAAATGAACCAGCGCCAGCGTGAGGCCGGCGAAAAGGAGTTTGCCAATCCGCGCAATGCTGCGGCGGGTAGCCTTCGCCAGCTCGACTCGCGCGTGACGGCGCGCCGGCCCCTGTCTTTTTTTTCTTATGGCATTGGCGAACTGCTGGGCGCGGATATGCCGCCGACCCACGATGCGTTGCTGCGTTGGTATCTCGAGCTCGGCTTGCCGGTATGCGACAGGCGTGCGGTCGTGCGTGGCGCGAACGGCCTGCTGGCATTTTATCGGGAGATCGGCCAGGCCCGGGCGTCCTTGCCGTACGACATCGACGGCGTCGTCTACAAGGTCAACCGGCTCGACGAGCAGCAGCGGCTGGGGTTTGTTTCGCGCGCACCGCGCTTTGCGCTGGCGCATAAATTCCCCGCGCAAGAGGCGTTGACGACGTTGCTCGACATCGAGGTTCAGGTCGGGCGGACCGGCGCCATCACGCCGGTGGCGCGCCTGGCGCCGGTATTCGTCGGTGGCGTGACGGTGACAAACGCTACGCTGCACAACGAGGACGAAGTGCGTCGCAAGGATATCCTGATCGGCGATACCGTCATCGTGCGGCGCGCCGGCGACGTGATCCCGGAAGTCGTGGGCGCGGTGCTCGAGCGGCGCCCGGCCAATGCTCGCGCGTTCGTCATGCCGAGTGCCTGTCCGGTATGCGGATCGGCCATCGAGCGGCTGCCGGACGAGGCGATCGCGCGCTGCACGGGCGGCCTGATTTGCGCCGCGCAGCGCAAGCAGGCGCTATGGCATTTTGCCCAGCGAAGGGCGCTCGACATCGACGGCCTGGGCGAGAAATTGATCGATCAATTGGTCGATCAGCACCTGATTCGCACGCCGGCCGACCTCTTCAAGCTGGGCCTGGCGAAGCTGGCGGCCCTGGACCGGATGGCCGATAAATCGGCCAGCAATTTGCTGGCGGCGCTCGAGCAGGCCAAGCATACGACGCTGGCGCGCTTCATCTATGCGCTGGGCATTCGCCATGTGGGCGAGGCAACCGCCAAAGACCTGGCCCGTCACTTCGGCATGCTGGATCGGCTGATGGCGGCAAGCGAGGCTGAGTTGCTGGAGGTCAATGACGTCGGCCCGGTGGTGGCGCAGTCCATCGCCAATTTTTTCGCCGAGCCGCATAATGTCGAGGTGATCGAACAACTGCGCGCGGCCGGCGTCAGTTGGCCGGAGAGCGAACCGCAGCGCGCCGTGGCGGTCAGTCCATTGGCCGGCAAGACATTTGTCCTGACGGGGACGTTACCGACGCTGTCGCGCGAGCAAGCCAAGGAGCGGCTCGAGGCGGCCGGCGCCAAGGTCGCCGGATCGGTGTCGAAAAAGACCGACTACGTCGTGGCGGGTGCCGAAGCCGGCAGCAAGCTGGCCAAGGCCGAGGAATTGGGCGTGCCGGTGCTCGACGAAGACGGCATGCTTGCGTTGCTGGATGCGAACTGAAAAGGGAGAGCACTCGATGGTTCACGAAATTCTCAAGATGGGTGATGCACGGCTGCTGCGCATCGCCAAGCCCGTCGAGCAATTCGATACACCGCAATTGCACGAGCTGGTGCGGGATATGTTCGAGACCATGCACGCGGCCAACGGCGCCGGACTGGCGGCACCGCAAATCGGCGTCGACCTGCAACTGGTGATTTTCGGCTTCGAGCAAAACGAGCGCTATCCGGACGCCCCGGCAGTGCCGCAGACGGTGCTGATCAATCCGGTGATTACGCCGCTTACGCAGGATATGGACGAGGGGTGGGAAGGCTGCCTGTCGGTGCCGGGACTGCGCGGCATGGTCAACCGCTTTTCGATGATCCGCTACGAGGGGGTCGACCAGTACGGCAAGCCGATCGACCGTGTGGCGGAGGGGTTCCACGCGCGCGTGGTGCAACACGAATGCGACCACCTGATCGGCAAGCTATACCCGATGCGCATTACCGATTTTACAAAGTTCGGCTATACCGACGTGCTGTTCCCAGGGCTTGACGCACCGGCCGACGATTGAGCGGCGTACCCGCTCGATCATCATTCAAAACTGCTCGTCGGGACGCAGGTAGCGCCATTGCCCCTGCGGCAGATTGCCCAGTTTGATCCGCCCCATCCGAATACGCTTGAGGCCAGTGACACGCAGGCCGACGAGCTCGCACATGCGGCGGATCTGCCGCTTTTTCCCCTCGCGCAGCACGAAGCGAAGCTGCTCCGGATTCTGCCACTCGACCTCGGCCGGCTTGAGCGGCGCGTCGTCGAGCGAGAGACCGTGCCGCAGTTTGTCGAGCAGCGCCTCGGGGAAGTGCGCCCGCACGTTCTCTTCATGGGATTGGTAGGCGACCCGCACCAGATATTCCTTGTCGATGTCCGAATCTGCGCCGATCAGCTGGCGGGCGATGCGGCCGTCCTGGGTGAGGATCAGCATGCCGGTCGAATCGATATCCAGACGGCCAGCCGGTGCCAGCCCTCGCAGTTGCTGCGGCGAGAAGCGAATCTTGGCATCGTCTTCCTGCCAGCGGTTGGTTGCGGTGAGCAACGCCGCCGCCGGTGGGTAATCGTCTTCCGGCTGCCCCGAGACGTAGCCGATCGGCTTGTGCAGGACGAAGGTGACGCGTTGGGCCTGCTCGTTGCGTGCGGCGCGCTCGACGGTGATGCTCTGTTCGGGGCGGATCCGGCTGCCAAGCTCGGCCACGACGGCGCCGTCTACCCGGACCCAGCCTTTGACGATCCACTCGTCGGCTTCGCGCCGTGAGCAGATGCCCAGTTCCGACATGCGTTTGGACAGGCGCACCATGCCGGTCTCGTCCTGTTTGGTCGCTTCGCGCCGTTTTTGTGGGGAAGCAGGCGATTGCGCCGTCTGACGCGGTGTCCGCGCCGGTGCTGGCGAAGCGGGGCGTTTTGCGCCGACCGATGATGCTCGTTCCTTGGGTGCAGCAGATCGTTTCGCTGCACGGGCCGTTGACGCGGGCGATGTGGGCGAAGCCGGGCGTGGCTTGCGCGCCGCTGCCGTGCCCGCTCGCTTGTCGGCGACGGCGTTGGCTTGGCGGCCCGGTGGCTTCGCAGTCGCTTTGCGGGCTGGTGCGACGGGCGCCGCATTCGGTGCTGTGGTCGCTGTCTCGGCAGGTCGTCGGCGCTGCGCTGCGCCAGTGCCGCCGGGGCGTACCGGGGCGCGCGTGCGCTCAGTCGGGCGGGGATGCTTGGCGCTTAGTTTAGCGCGGGGTGTGTCGCTCATATTTCCAGGGTTTCAAGTAATTCGGTTTCCAGGGCGATTTGCAGGCGGTTGTCCTGCAAGCCGCGGCCATCGAGCAGGAATATGTCTTCGACGCGCTCTCCAAGGGTGTTGATGCGGGCCGCATGCACGCTGATGCGGTGTCGCGCCAGCACGCGGGCGATGGCATACAGCAGGCCTGTGCGGTCGTTGGCCGAGATCGAAAGCAAATAGTATTGGCCGCGCTCGTCGGCCCGCAGATCGACGCGCGGCGTGATCGGGAAGGTGCGCGAGCGGCGCGGCAGCCTGCCCTGGTTCGGTTCGGGCAATGGTGATTGGCTGCTCAGCCGCTGCGCCAACTCCGCTTCGACCAGATTGATGATGTCCCGGTAACTGGTGCCGGCGCCGGGATCGGTGATCAGGAAGTTGTCGAGCGCATAGCCGTGGCGCGTGGTGTGGACCTTGGCCTCCAGAATCGAGAGTCCCTTGCGCTCGAAGTAGCCGCAGATACGGGCAAACAGATCGGGTTGATCCGGCGCGTAGATAAATACCTGCAGGCCTTCGCCGATGGGCGCCGGACGCCCCTTGACGATCGGCGTCGGCGTGTTGACGAAGCGACTCAGGTGACGCGTCTCCCAGGCAATATCGGCGGCGTCGTTACGCAGGAAGTAAGCGACATCCAACTGGTCCCACAGCGCTTCGTGGGCATGCTCCGGCACGGTGTACAGGCGCAGCAGGCTCAAGGCCTCGGCCCGGCGCGCCTTGAGTTGCGCGTGCGGATCGGGTTGTTCGCCGCCGAGCACCTGGCGGGTGATGCGGTAGAGATCTTCGAGCAGTTTGCCTTTCCAGGCATTCCAGACTTTCGGACTGGTGCCGCGGATGTCGGCCACGGTCAGCAGGTACAGTGCCGTCAGATAGCGCTCGTTGCCGACTACGTCGGCAAAACGCCGCACGACCTCCGGGTCGGTGGTGTCCTGCTTTTGCGCGACCTGGCTCATGGTCAGGTGTTGCCCGACCAGCCACACGACCAGTTCGGTATCTTCCGCGTCCATGCCATGCTTGACGCAGAAGCGGCGGGCGTCGGTCATGCCGAGCTTGGAGTGGTCGCCGCCGCGACCCTTGGCGATGTCATGGAACAGGGCGGCGACAATCAAGACCCACGGACGGTCGAAATTGGCAATCAGCTGGCTGCAGAACGGGTATTCGTGGGCATGTTCGGCGATCGTGAAGCGGCGGATGTTGCGCACCACCATCAAGATGTGCTGATCGACCGTGTAGACGTGGTAGAGGTCGTGCTGCATCTGGCCCACGACGCCGCGAAAACTGAGCAGATACCGACCCAGTACGCTGGTCTGGTTCATCAGTCTCAAGGCGTGTGTAATGCCGCGTGTCTGCTGCAGAATCTGCAGGAACAGGCGCCGATTTTCCGGGTCGGCGCGCCACTGGACGTTCATCAACTCGCGGGCGTTGTACAGCGCACGCAAGGTGCGCGCCGATAGTCCCTTGGGGCCGACGATCTGCTCGTAAAGCAGGAAGGTTTCCAGAATGGCAGTCGGATGACGTTGGTAGAGATCGTCATCGGCGATTTCGATCATCCCCTGCTTTTCGACAAACCGCTCGTTGAGTACGCGTGTGACTCCGCTGCTTTGCGGGAACAGCCGAGCCTCGACGTTGAGAAGCAGGATGGTGTTGAGTTGCGTGACCGCCTTGGCAGCCCAGTAATAGCGGCGCATCAGCTGTTCGCTGGCACGTTTGGCGGCGGTCGGCTTGATGCCGAAGCGTTCGGCCAGCGGCGTTTGCAGGTCGAACACGAGGATGTCCTGACGGCGCTGGGCGAGCAGGTGCAGGCGGGCACGAATGTTTTTCAGCAGACGCTCGTTGCGCCGCAGTTCCTTGACCTCGCGCGCGGTCAACAAATCGCGTTGGTAGAGTTCGTCCCAACTGTTGCCCAGACCCGCGGCGCGCGTCATCCACAAAATCGTCTGCAGGTCGCGTAAGCCACCCGGGCTTTCCTTGCAGTTCGGCTCGAGACTGTAAGGAGTGTCCTGGTATTTGGCATGGCGCTGGCGCATTTCGAGCTGCTTGCCGCGAAAGAATGCGCGAGGGTCCAGGGCCGCCTTGAAACGGGTCTCGAATTGCTCGAACAAGGCGTGATCGCCAGTAATGAAACGCGCCTCCAGCAGACTGGTCTGGATCGTGATGTCGCCTTCGGCTTCGCTCAGGCATTGATCGACGGTGCGCACGCTGCTGCCGATTTCCAGGCCGATGTCCCACATGAATCCGATGAAGCGCTCCAACCGGCTCGCTATCGACTCGTCGAGCGCATCAGGGTGCAGCAGCAGGATGTCGACATCCGAATAGGGAAACAACTCGCCGCGCCCATAACCGCCCACGGCGACGAGCGCCAATTGCCGCGGCAATTCGCAGGTTTCCCAGGCTTGTGCTGCGATCGTATCGACGGTTCGGCTCAGGCCACGCAACAGCGGATCGATTTTCCCATGCCGGCTGTAGTGCTCGAACAAGGCATCCTTGCGGGACTTGAGAGCCTGGCGAAGCGGATGGGGAGGGCGAGCATGGGCATGCATGGTCGGATTTTCCTGGCGCGGAGGGCGGAGGGCCGCGCGCAGCGCTTGCACGGGGCGCGCGGAACCGATCGAATTATCGCATCAATTCGTTATTAGACGCGCATGGCGCAGGGCGCCCGGCTAATGCCGGCGGCCGCGAAAAGGCGTTATGAAGCAAGCGCTTCCAGAACACTCGCGGGCCGTGCGGGGGTACCGGCCGAGACAGTCAGCACCTCATGCCCGGTTTCGGTGACGAGAATGGTGTGCTCCCACTGCGCGGAGAGGCTGCGGTCGCGCGTCTTGACCGTCCATAGGTCGGGCATGGTCCGAATGTCCCGCTTGCCGGCGTTGATCATCGGTTCGATGGTGAAAATCATGCCCGGCTGAATTTCCAGGCCGGTTCCCGGGCGACCGTAATGCACGACCTGCGGGTCCTCGTGAAACACCTGGCCAATGCCATGTCCGCAGTATTCCCGCACGACGCTGAAGCCTTGCGCCTCGGCGTGGCGCTGAATGGCATGACCGATGTCGCCCAGGTGGGCGCCAGGCCGCACCTGCTCGATGCCCAGCCACATGCATTCGTAAGTGACGTTCACCAGGCGCTTTGCCAGGATGGAGCCTTCGCCGACGATGAACATCCGGCTGGTGTCGCCGAAATAGCCATCCTTGATGACGGTAATGTCTATATTGAGAATATCTCCGTTCTTGATGACCTTGTCGCCGGGAATGCCGTGACAGATGACATCGTTGACGGAAATGCAGGTGGCCTTCGGGTAGGGCGGATAGCCAGGCGGCTGGTAATTCAGGCACGCGGAGATGGTGTGCTGCTCCTGTTCCATGTACTCGAGGCACAACCGGTCGAGCTCGCCCGTCGTGACGCCGGCTTTGACATGAGGGGTGATGAAATCCAGTACCTCACTCGCCAGGCGGCAGGCTACACGCATTTTTTCGATATCGTGGGCGGTTTTCAGGGTAATGGCCATGGTTTTGCATAAAAAAACGGAAATATCAGCCATTATCGCACCAAGTGGCGTCAGTCGGTGCCTATGACATCTGAGCAGAAGGCGTTGGGCGGCGCGTCGATTTGGTGCCTGATCGCGCGGCTTGAGCGAGCGGCTGAGCGGATGCTATAATCTCGGGCTAAGTCGGGTTCTGTCTTAGGGTTTTCCGGGATAGTGCAATTCGAGCAGGATTGCCGCGGTCGACGCGGCGGCGAATGAAGCCGTACTTGGTATTGAAATCAGTTGTTAGCGCGCGAACCGATGCATCCAGGGTGTTCCCGTTGCGCGGGCCTTTGAGATAGGCTGCGCCGGGAATGCGGCAATCGGTTTAAGACCCAACCCTTTTGGAGAATTTTATGTCCGCAACGATGCGTGAAATGCTGGAGGCGGGTGTCCACTTCGGCCACCAGACCCGTTTCTGGAATCCCAAGATGGCTCCGTATATCTTCGGCCATCGCAACAAGATTCACATTATCAACCTGGAAAAAACGCTGCCGATGTACCAGGATGCACTGAAATACGTGCGTCAATTGGCAGCCAATCGTGGCACCATCCTGTTCGTCGGCACCAAGCGCCAGTCGCGTGAAACCATCGGCGAAGAAGCCGCACGCGCCGGCATGCCCTATGTCAACAGCCGCTGGCTGGGTGGCATGCTGACCAACTTCAAGACCCTGAAGTCTTCCCCAGTCGCCCGTAAGCTGGCGGTCCTCGTCTGGCATCTGTCCAAGAAGCAAGAGGATTACTTGTACTCGATCCCTCGACTCACTGACGAAAAGAGGTCTCGCGTT
>JAGXBI010000124.1 GCA_018971155.1 Burkholderiales bacterium | reverse complement strand
CTGCTGGTGCAGATCGGCGGCGAGGCCTATGCATTCCCGTTGGCGCGCGTGCGCCGCACGCTCGAGCTCGACCGCGACGCCATCGATATGCTGGAGGGGCAGCAGCACTTTATGTTCGAGGGTCGCCCGGTGGGCCTGGTGACCGGCCACCAACTGCTCGGCGCGCAGGCACCAGGCCAGGCGCGTGCCGGCATTGCAGTCGTCGTTATCGGCGACGAGCACGGCACTTATGGCGTGGCGGTCGACCGCTTCCTGGGCGAACGCACGCTGGTGCTCCAACCGCTGGACCGGCGTCTGGGAAAAATCAAGGACATCGCCGCCGGTGCACTGATGGAAAATGGCGATGCGGTGCTGATCATCGACGTCGAGGACTTGCTGCGTTCGGTCGAAAAGCTGGTGCGCGGCGGTCAGCTCGACAAAGTACGGCGCACCCAGGACGCCGCCGCGCAACAGCGCAAGCACGTGTTGATCGTCGAGGATTCGCTGACGGTGCGCGAGCTCGAACGCAAGCTGCTGGAAAAACGCGGCTATGCGGTCACGGTCGCGGTCGATGGCATGGATGGCTGGAATGCGCTGCGCGGTGCCCATTTCGACCTGGTGGTGACCGACATCGACATGCCGCGCATGGATGGCATCGAGCTGGTGAGCCTCATCAAGCGCGACACCGCGCTCAGAAACGTGCCGGTGATGATCGTCTCGTATAAGGATCGCGACGAGGATCGGCGTCAGGGCCTCGACGCCGGAGCGGATTATTATCTTGCCAAAGGCAGCTTCCATGACGAGGCGCTGCTCGATGCGGTGACCGAACTGATCGGGGAGGCATAGCATGAAAATCGGAATCGTCAACGACTTGCCGCTGGCGGTCGAGGCCATGCGCCGTGTGCTTGCGCTGCGGCCAGAGCATCGCGTGCTGTGGGTTGCCACCGGCGGCGCTCAGGCGGTCGAGCTGTGCGTCACGCAGCCGCCCGACCTGGTCCTGATGGATTTGGTGATGCCGCATTTCGATGGCGTTGAAGCGACGCGGCGCATCATGGCACGCGCGCCATGCGCGATTCTGGTCGTGACCAGCAGTGTCGGCGCCAACGCCTGGCGAGTGTTCGAGGCAATGGGTGCTGGCGCGCTCGATGCGGTCGACACGCCCACGCTGGTCGACGGCGGCCCCGAGCGCACGGCGCAACCGCTGCTGACCAAGATCGACCAGATCAGCCGGTTGCTGACGAATCCGCCCGCCTATGGTCAGCCGGCGAGCGCCGCGCCGCAACGCGGGCTGCCCCCGCTGGTGGCCATTGGCGCCTCGGCCGGGGGGCCAAGCGCACTGGCCACGGTGCTCGGCAAGCTGCCGGCGGACTTCGGCGCCGCTATCGTGATCGTGCAGCATGTCGACCAGGCATTTGCGCATGGCATGGCCCAATGGCTCGCCGGCCAGACCCGCCTGAGCGTGCGCACGGCGGCCGAGGGCGACCGGCCCCGGCCGGGCGAGGCGCTATTGGCGGCAACCAACGATCACCTGGTGATGACGCGCTCGGGCACGCTTGGCTACGTCAGGGAGCCCGTCGAGACACCCTACCGGCCGTCGGTCGACGTGTTCTTCCACAGCGTGGTCGAGCACTGGGGCGGCAGCGCGGTTGGCGTGCTGCTTACCGGCATGGGGCGCGACGGCGCGATCGGGTTGAAGGCAATGCGCGTCAAGGGCTACCCGACCATCGCTCAGGACGAGGCCAGCAGTGCCGTCTATGGCATGCCCAAGGCAGCCGCCGCGCTTCAGGCGGCGCGTCTGATCTTGCCGCTGGAGAGCATCGCGGACGAACTGATGGCGGTCATCAAGCGGTAAGGTTTGCCAGGAAGATCACAGGCGTCGAACGCCTCCCCCTTTTTCAATGCAGAGATTTTTATGACGAATACGTCCCTCAACATCGCCGCCACCGGGCTCGCCGGCGCCGGACTCCAATTGCCGGCCGCCGCGGACGTACCGGCCATGGTGCTGTTGGTCGACGATCAGGCGATCGTCGCCGAAGCCGTGCGGCAGGCGCTGGCCGGCGAGGACGGCATCGACTTCCACTATTGCGCGCACGCCGAGGAAGCCCTGCAGACTGCCGTCACGACGCGGCCCACGGTGATTCTTCAGGATCTGGTGATGCCCGGCCTGGACGGCCTGTCATTGGTCAAGACCTACCGGAGCCATGCGGCCACGCGCGACGTGCCGATCATCGTGCTGTCGACCAAGGAGGAGCCGATCGTCAAGAGCGCCGCCTTCGCCAGCGGCGCGAACGACTACCTGGTCAAGCTGCCTGATCGCATCGAGCTGATCGCGCGCATTCGTTACCACTCCCGCTCGTACATCAACCTGCAGCAGCGCGACGAAGCCTATCGCGCGCTGCGCGAATCGCAGCAGCAGCTACTGGAGGCCAATCTGGAACTGCGCCGCCTGACGCAGTCCGACGGTTTGACCGGCCTGGCGAACCGCCGTTACCTGGACGAGTACCTGAGCGCGGAGTGGCGCCGCAGCGCGCGCGAGCGATCGGAACTGTCGCTGCTGATGATCGATGTCGACAACTTCAAGCTGTACAACGACACTTATGGTCACGTGGCCGGCGACGAGGTGCTCAAACGCATCGCCGCCACCGTGGAGGCGAGCCTGCTGCGCCCGGGCGATCTGGCCGCGCGCTTCGGTGGCGAGGAATTCGCCGCGATCCTGCCGGCCACCTCGCCCGAAGGCGGCTGGCTGCTGGCCGAGAAAATCCGCGGCGAGGTGGAGGCGCTGCGCCTGCCGCATCGAAACTCGCCGGCCAGTCCGTTTGTGACGATCAGCGTCGGCGTGGCGAGCATCGTGCCGCCACCGTCGTCCTCGATGACGTCGCTTATCGAAGCCGCCGACCTGGCACTGTATCAGGCCAAGCGCGACGGCAAAAATCGCGTCGCGACGCCACCCGGGCAAGACTAGCCGCAGGCCTGCGAGGCCAACCCGCCCGGCTCGGCCGGGGGATCATCCGGCGCCCACAGGACAATCTGATTTCGGCCGGCAGCCTTGGCCTGGTACATCGCCGCGTCCGCGCGAGCCAGCAGCCGGCTCGCGCTCTCGCCGCTGTCGACGTAATAGAGCGCCACGCCAATGCTGGTCGAGAGCCGGATCGGGACCCCGCCGATCACATGCGCGGCACTGATTTTTTCGCGCAGCTTGCAGGCCACGCTCTTGGCATCGCACAGGCCGTTTTTCAGGTGTTCGAGAATCACGATGAACTCGTCGCCGGCCAATCGCGCGACGCGGTCGGTCTCGCGAATCGACGCATGCAGCGTGGCGGCAAACCACTGCAATACCTGATCACCGAACTCGTGCCCGCGCGCGTCGTTGAGCTGCTTGAAGCCATCGAGGTCCATGAACAGCAGCGCCATGTGATTTTGCTGGCGCCGTGTGCGGGCCATGGCTTCCTTGAGCATCGCCATGAAGGCGCGCCGGTTCGGCAAACCGGTGAGCGCATCGTGGTGCGCCTCGAATTCGAGTTGCCGCTGCAGTTGCTTGCGCTCGGAAACGTTCTGGCCAAGCACATAGAAGCCGGCCACGCGGGCCTCGGCATCGATATCCGGCACGAACGACGAATGTATCCAGATCGGCCCCCAGCGCGCCCGCATCTCGTATTCGACGCTCACGTGCTCGCCGCGCAACACCCGCTGGACGTCGGGCTGCAATTGCTCGAACAGTCCGGCGCCCCACAGGTCTCGCACATGAATGCCGTCGAGTCCGTCCGGCGGCAGGTCGAACCATTGCTCGAAGACCCGGTTGTGAAACCGGTAGCGCAGATCGGGGCCGACGTAGGCAATCATCGCCGGCACGTTGTCGAGCACCGTCTTCAGTTGCGCGCGGCTCTCGCGAATGCTTGCCTCGCTTGCCTTGCGCTCGCTGATATCGCGCAGGAACGCATTGATGCGCAGGCGACCGCCAACCCGGTTGGCGCCCAGCGTGACCTCCACCGGAAAAACGGCGCCGTCGCGGCGCAGGCCGATCGCCTCGATGCGTTGGCCCAGAAGCGTTGGCTCGCCACTGCTGGCAAAGCGCGCGAGCGCGCTCCGATAGCCCTGGCGCAACGCCGGCGGCACCACTTTCTCGATCAGCGACACGCCGATGGCGTCGGCCCTCGGCCAGCCGAAGATCTGCTCGGCGGCCGCATTCCACGTGGTCACCGTGCCGTGCTCGTCGGTCTCGACAAAGGCGTCGATGGCATTCTCCAGCGTCCCGCGAAACCGCTCCTGCTCCTGCGTGAGCTCGCGCTGAAAGATCTTGCGCCGCTCGATCTCGGCGTTGAGCTCGCGCACCGCGGCGCTCAACTCGCCGGTGCGCTGCGCCACCCGCCGTTCGAGATCCGCGCGCAGCGCCGCCAGCTCATGCTCGGTGCGCTTGCGCTGGTCGATATCGCTGGCCGCCGAGATGCAGTAAAGCGGCTTGCCGTCCTCGTCGCGCATCACCGAGGTGACGACCTGCACCCAGATCGGTTGCCCGGCGGCGCCGATGAAACGCTTTTCCAACGCGTAGGTCTCGATTTCGCCCGCCAGCAGCTGCTTGAACAGCGCCACATTGTGCGCCACGTCGTCGGGGTGAGTGAGCTGCTCGAAAGTGGCCTCCAGCAGCGTCGCGCGATCACGGCCGAGCATCGCGCACAGGCGGTCGTTGACATGCCACCAGCGCCCCTCGACCGAGAGCAGAGCAAGCCCCACGGCAGCCTGATTCACGGTGCGCTCGAACAGCGTCTCGGTGGTCGCCAGCGAACGACGCGTGCGCTCGGCGTCGCGCCGCTCCTCGATCAGGTGGAAATACTGCTCTACCATCGAGCCCAGGTCGCGCAGGCTATCCGCGTCGTCCGGACCGAACTGCCTCGGTTGCCGGTCGATCAGGCACAGCGTGCCCAGCGCATGGCCGCTGCGCGAGTACACCGGCACGCCGGCATAGAAGCGCAGGTGAGGCGCTTCGCATACCAATGGATTATCGGCAAAGCGCCGATCCCGCCGCGTATCGGCGACGACCATCGGCACGCCCGGCCGGTTCCGGATCGCGTGTGCGCAAAACGACACGTCTCGGGCAGTCTGCCGCGCCTGCGTGCCGACGCGCGAGATGAACCACAGGCGCTCGGCGTCGACGAGCGTGACCAGGGCGATCGGCACCTGAAAATGCCGTGCCGCAAGGCGCGTGATGCGATCGAGTTCCTCGACGGGCTCGCTGTCCAGCACGCCGAGCGCGCGCAGCGTCTGGATGCGTTGCGCCTCGTCATCTGGGGGGGCCGGATTGATCATGGTCGTGAATGTCGTATTGTTATTTGTACTCGTCGCGTAAGCCGACGTCGCCGCGCGGTGTCCCGGCTAGGCGGGCTCCCAGCGTTCGGTCGCGCTCATGCGCTCGCGCAGTTCGGCCAGCGGCATCGGCCGCCCGAAATAATAGCCCTGCCCGATGTCGCAGCCGATCAGGCGCAGCATCTCGAGCGTGCGACGGTCTTCGATGCCTTCTGCAATCACCTCGCAACCCAGGTTCTGCGCCAGACTGACGATCGACTTGACGATCGTCATGTCGCCCGGCGAATCGAACATGCGACGCACGAAGCTCTGGTCGATCTTGATGCCGTCCACCCCCAGCGCCTGCAGATAGCCCAGCGATGAATAACCGGTGCCGAAATCGTCGATCGATACCTTGATGCCGCCGGCGCGGATGCGCTCCAGCACGTCGCGCGAGCGCAGCGGATCGAGCATGATCGCGCTCTCGGTGACCTCCAGTTCGAGGTAGCAAGGCGCCAGCCCGACTTCGTCGAGGATGGCGTGCAGCGCCTGCGGGAAATCCTCGTCGAGCAGATTGCGGGTCGAGACATTGATGCACACCGAGATTTCGCAGCCGCGCTGATGCATGCGGCGGCACGCCAGGGCCGCCTCGCGGGCCACCCACCGCGTGAGCGGATGAATCATGTCGCCAAGCTCGACGAACTGGATGAATTCGCTCGGCAGGATCAGGCCGCGCGTCGGATGCCGCCAGCGCAGCAACGCCTCGGCGCCGACAATGCGCCCCGTGCCAAGATCGACCTTGGGCTGGAAAAACAATTCGAACTGGTTCTGTGCCAGGGCCAGCCTGACGTCGGAAGTCAGCGCCAGGCGCTCCTGCGAATTCGGATCCCTGCTGCGCTCGTAGACCGCCACGCCGCGTCCCTCCTGCTTGGCGGCGTACATCGCCACGTCGGCGCAGCGCAGCAGGCTGCCGGCGTCGCTGCCATGCAGGCCGGCGATCGCAATGCCGATGCTCGCATCGATCTGCAGGCGCGCGCCCTGGATGTCGAACGGCTGTCTCACATAGCCGAGCAAGTCGTGGGCGATTTGCTGGAGCGCCTGCACTCTCTCGGCGCCAGTGACGATAAAGGCGAACTCGTCGCCGCCCAGGCGCACCACGATGTCGCCAGGACGTTGCAGGCTCGCGAGCCGCTCGGCCAGCTTGGCCAGCAATTGGTCGCCCGCCTGATGGCCGAGGGTGTCGTTGACCTCCTTGAAGCGGTCGAGATCCATCAGCATCAACGCGCTCACGCGGGCATATTGGCCGTCCGCCTCGATCGCGCGCCTGGCCGCCTCGGCCAGCAGTGCGCGGTTGGGCAGGCCGGTGAGCGCGTCGTGAGTGGCCTGATGCTGCAACGCGGCCCGCTGGGCCTTGCGCTCGGTGATATCGAAGAAAGTCACCACCGCGCCGACCAGCGCGCTGTCCTGGCGCATCGGGTACGACCAGTATTCGACCGGTACGGCGGTGCCGTCACGGCGCCAGAACACTTCGTCGTCCTTGTGCGCCGGCGTCGGCTGCAGCGAAGTCCGGCAGATCGGACAATCCTCGCGCGAATAGCCGCTGCCGTCGGCGCGCGCGTGATGCACCAGTTCGTGCATCGACTTGCCCAGCAGCTCGTCCTCGCGCTCGAAACCGAGCAGCGTGATGCAGGCGCGATTGACAAAGGTGCACCGCCCTGCCGTGTCGATGCCGTAGATAGCCTCGGCGGTCGATTCCAGCAGCAGTTCGAGTTGCCGGTCCCGTTCGGCCAGCGCGGCGATCGCCCGCTGGGTCGACGTCACGTCCTGCAATAGCAGCAATTGCGCGTCGCGCTGCTGGAAGCGGATGCGGAACGTCTTGACCCGCACGTCGATGCACTCGCCGGACTTCTTCCGGTGCCGCCAGATGCCGCGATCGATGTACGACGCGTTGTTCTGGGACTGGACTTCGGCACAGGCCTCGTCACCGACCGGCAGTTGCTGAATATCGCCCAGCGACAGGACCCGGAACTCATCGCGCGTGAAGCCGTAGGCTTGAATCGCCGCATCGTTGACGGCGAGAATTTTGCGCGTTTCGGCGTCGTGAATCCACATCGGGTTCGGATTGCGCTCGAACAGATACCGGTACTCGTGCTCCGACTCGACCAGGGCGCGCTTGGCCTGGGTCTGCTCGATGGCGATCGCCGCCAGTCCGCCGGCCAGTTCGACCAGTTCGAGTTCGTGCAGCGTCGGGCGGCGCACCTCCCGGTAGTAGACCGCAAGCGTGCCGAGCACGCGATTGGTGGAAGCGAAGATGGGAGTGGACCAGCAGGCACGCAAGCCGTGACGCAGCGCCAACGCCTTGTAGTCGGCCCAGCGCGGATCGGCATCGATATCGGCGGCGACCACCAGTTGGCCCGTATAGGCGCTGGTGCCGCACGAGCCGACGTTGGGCCCGATTGTGACGCCGTCGATGGCGGCGATGTAATCGGCAGGCAACGCCGGGCCCGCGCCTTGCGTCAGATGCTTGCCCTGCTCGTCGAGCAGCATGATCGAACAGACCGCGCCGGGGATATAGGTCTGCGCGAATTCGACGATCTCCAGGAAGATCGTCGAATTCGGCTTGCCGGCGCTGACCAGCTGCAAAATGCGGTTCTGCGCGCTCAGGCGCGAGGAGATCGACTGCAGCCGCTCCATCTGCGATTCGATCTGGTCGGCCATCTGGTTGAAGTCCTGGGCCAGCCGGCCAAGCTCGTCGTGCGATTCGGCGTTGCGCGCGCGCGTCCTGAAGTCCCCCGCGGAGAACTTGCCGATCGCCCCGGCCAACTCCTTGATCTGCTTGAGCACGAAGGCTTCGGCGCCCAGCCAGCCGGCCAGCAGCGCGGCCAGCACCACCCCGATCAGGCCGGCAACGTTGCCGCGATAGCGCGCCTGGGCGGCCCCCACCAGCCGGCTCACCGGATAGCCGAGCGCGATCGTCAAACCGTGCGGGTCATCCGGCAAGCCGGCGGCCGCGTAGCTGAAAATCCATTGCTCGCCGGCGAGCTTTTCATCGACGGTGCCGCTCAGATGCTCAAGACTGCGGCGGAACACCTCCGCGCTGACCGGCGCCGGCACGGCGGGCTGCGTCTGGGTCGCGTATTTGGCGAGCAGTTGGCCATTGCGGTCGAACATCAGCAGCAGCGCCTCGCGCCCGGGCGGCAGGGCATCGACCGTCGACTGCAGCGACGACAGCCGCAGCGCCGCATACACGATCGCCGTTACCCGGCCCCGCGAATCGACCAATGGGTAACCAATGCCGACGCTGGGCAAACCGGTGACCCGCCCGACCTGGTATTCGCCGATGGCGAAATCCTTGGCGCGCAACGCGCGCTGAAAGTAGGCACGATCCTTGAGGTTGATGTTTGGCTTGACAGGCAGGGCGCTGCACAGGATCTCGCCCGAGATCGAGGCCACTCCCATGTTGCTGTAGCGCGGGTTTTTGGCAATGAACTGGCTCATGAAGGCCGAGCAGCGCGACCAGTTGCCGTTGGCGACCACCGGCGCCGTGGCCATCGACGAAAGCACCTCCTTGGTGCTGTTGACCAGCCAGCCGTGATAGTCGGCCGCCAGTTGGACCATCCGAATCGCCTCGGCCTGCTCGGTACGGCCCAGGTCGTCGCGTTCGCGCGAAGCGTTATAGGTCAGCAGCGCGATCGCGGGCACCGCCGCCAACACCACCAGCAGCAGCAGCCTTACCCGCAATCCCCTGAACCAGCGTGTTGAGAACTTTCGCACTGGGTTGGCCCCGTTGCTCCCTTCTTATTGAGTTCGACATTGAGACTAACGTCGGACAGGGAGTCGTCAATTTTTGATTCGATCGATCTGCATCACATGCCGCACGCGGCTCGATGGTTTTCCTGGGTGACGTGTCTCCGCGGATCGGGTTGAGTGTGTGCGCAGCGCGAGATACGGCAGTGTACCTCGTTTAGATATCAGTGCGAAATCTCCTAAGCCGGTGTCGGGCAAAGGTGCTCGCCCGGCGCGTGCAGCGCTCTCTGCCACGTTGCACGCTAGGCGCGCGGCCTGACCTCTCTGGCCAGCGACAGGCCCGCCAGACGCTCGCCGATCACCGAGCGCAGCACGGGCGGGGCATCGAGCTCGTCGAGCAAGCGCGGCCAATGCGCACGCGCCTGCGCCACCGCGTCCCTGACGGCCGCCGTGG
>JAGXBI010000123.1 GCA_018971155.1 Burkholderiales bacterium | reverse complement strand
GACGTTCGGGTGTTTGCCGGGGTGGGCGAGGGCGTCGGCGGTATGTTCGCCGAACACCGCCAGGCCATGCGCCGCCGCGCGTGCATCGAGGGTGCCGAATTGTTGCTGCAGGTAGTGATAGACCGCCAGCGAGCCCTGCTTGCCGGGTTGATTCTCGATCACGCTGTCGAGTTGCTCATCGGCGCCGCGCAACTCGATGCGCAGGATGCCGTCGATGGATGGCAGGCGTGCCAGGTTTTCCTTGAAATTGGCGCTCGGTTCAATCACTGAAAGACTCCACAAAGCCGGGTTTATTTGGAAAAGGTCGCGGGACTGGCCGCCACCATGGTGTCGGCCATCGCGATTGTCTCATGCGTGCCGACTTGCCGAAGGCCCGCCACCGCGCCGATCTTGTCGGCGTCCGAGCGGTTCTGGCTGGCCTTCCATTTGCCGCTCAGGCGGGTGATTTCCAGCTCGAGCCCGACGATCTTGGTCAGCATGTCGGCGATGAATTCGGGCGGCGCGTCGCCCATGCGCCATGGTTTGGGCTGGTCGGCCTCCATCTTGCGGGTCAGGCGCGCAAGCAGCGAGCGCAATGGTTTTTCGTCATCCATCACGCGCAGCCGCCCGTGCGCGTGCACGACCGCATAGTTGTAAGTCGGCACTGCCTGATGATGCTCCCCCTTGGACGGATACCAGTTCGGCGAAATGTAGGCTTGCGGCCCCTGGAATACTGCCATCGGCGCGATCGGTTCGTCGCATTGGGTCCAAACCGGGTTGCCGCGCGCGACATGGAACAGCAGCGTGCCGAATTGGCCGCGCGTGGGATCGAGCAGGAACGGCAGGTGGTTGACCTCCAACTGGCCGCTGGCGGCGCTGACCAGCATGCCGAGGGGGTGTTCCTCGATCAGGCGGTGCATCACTTCGACCCGGGTTTCCTCGAAATGCGGGGGCATATACATGGTTGGCTCCTGAATTCTGACGTTGGCTGCCCTGGCGCCACGCGCCGCGCCGTTGTTGGATTCAGTTGATCCGGCGTGTTTGCCGTAAGCGTAAGATAATGCGGCACAGGCGCACCGGTGCGCAATAGCGAAGCCCCCATTTTGGCCAGAAGGACCTCAACGATGGAAAAACCCGAATATCGCGATGTCGAAGCCGCCGCCGCCCGCCTGGCGGGCGTCGCGCACCGCACCCCCGTACTGACCTCGAGCGAGGCCAACCGGCGCACTGACGCGCAGCTGTTTTTCAAGTGCGAGAATTTTCAGCGCATGGGCGCCTTCAAGTTCCGGGGCGCTTACAACTCGATCGCGCAGTTCACGCCGGCGCAGCGCGAGGCCGGCGTGGTGACGTTTTCCTCCGGCAATCATGCGCAGGCGATCGCACTGGCGGCGCAATTGAGCGGCATCAAGGCGACCATCCTGATGCCCGAGGACGCACCCAAAGCGAAGGTTGCCGCCACGCGCGGCTATGGCGGAGAAGTCGTGACCTACAACCGGTACACCGAAGACCGCGACGCGATCGGCCGAGCGCTGGCCAAGGAACGGGGCATGACGCTGATTCCGCCCTACGATCACCCGCACGTGATCGCCGGGCAGGGCACCGCCGCCAAGGAACTGATTGAAGCGTGCGGCGAGCTGGACGTGCTGGTGGTGTGCCTGGGCGGCGGCGGCCTGCTCTCCGGCAGCGCATTGGCGGCCGCGGCGCTCGCGCCTCGGTGCCGCGTGATCGGCGTCGAGCCGGAAGCCGGCAACGACGGCCAGCAATCGCTGCGCAAGGGCGAGATCGTACATATCGCAGCCCCGAAGACACTGGCCGACGGCGCCGCCACCACGCATCTGGGTGAGTGGACCTTTCCGATCATCCAGCGGCATGTCGCCGATATCGTGACGGTGTCGGACGAGCAGCTGCGGCAAGCGATGCGCTTTTTCGCCGAACGCATGAAGATGGTGGTCGAGCCGACCGGTTGCCTGGCTGCCGCGGCCGTGCTGTCGGGCGTGATACCGACGGCCGGGCAAAAGGTCGGCGTGCTGATCAGCGGCGGCAACGTCGATCTGCCGGTTCTGGCCGCAATCCTGAACGCCGAAGGCGCTTAAAAGGCCGAAACCCTATGCGCGTGCGGTCGGCGGCGTCCGGCTAGGATGCCGCCGGTTTGCGCCAGTTCAGCACGAACAGCGTCAGCGCGCCGGCGATCAATCCCCAGAAGGCCGAGCCGATCGACAGCAAGGTCAGGCCCGAGGCTGTCACCATGAAGGTCACGAGAGCGGCTTCGCGCTGCCGGGCGTCGCTCATGGCATTGGTCAGTCCGTTCATGATCGAGCCGAACAGCGCGAGCGCCGCGATGGCCGCGACCAGCGCGGCCGGGAATGCCGCGAACAGCGCGGCGATGGTGGCGCCGAATATGCCGGCGATCAAATAAAAAAGTCCGCACCAGAGGGCGGCCGTGTAGCGTTTGGCATGATTTTCGTGCGCCTCGTGACCGGTGCAGATGGCGGCGGTGATAGCCGCCATGTTCAGGCCGTGCGATCCGAACGGCGCCAGCACCAGCGACGCCAGCCCGGTCACGGAGATCAGCGGCGAGGCCGGTACGTTGTAGTTGTCGGCGCGCAGTACCGCCATGCCCGGCACGTTCTGGGAGGCCATGGCGACCACGAACAGCGGGATGCCGATACTGACGATCGACGATAGCGAGAAAGTCGGCGTGGTCCAGACAGGCTTGGCCAGCGCGACGTGAAAGTGGCTGAAGTCGAGTTGCCCGAGCGCGCCCGCGACCAGAATGCCAGCTGTCAGCGACAGGAGAATCGCATAGCGCGGCACGAGCCGCTTGGTAACGAGATAGGTCGCGAACATGCTCAGCACCAGTTCGGTCTGGTGCTGCGCGGCGACGAAAATCTCCAGGCCGATTTCAAACAGAATACCGGCAAGCAGCGCCGCGGCGAGCGAGCCCGGCACGTGACGCATCAGTTTTTCGAACCCGCCGGTCAGGCCGCAGGCGGCCAGCAACACGGCGCAGAAGACGAATGCGCCGATCGCGTCGCTGTACGGCACGCCCGGCAGGCTGGTGATCAGCAGCGCGGCGCCCGGTGTCGACCACGCGACCACGATCGGCATGCGATAGCGCAGCGACAGGCCGATGGTGCAGAGGCCCATGCCGATCGACAGCGCCCAGATCCACGAAGAGATTTGCGCGGCCGACAAGTGCGCGGCCTGGCCGGCCTGGAACATCAGCACGAGCGAACTGGTGTAACCGGTCATCATCGCGACGAAGCCGGCGACCACAGCCGATGGCGAGGTGTCGGCCAATGGCCGCAGGAAGGAAGAGCCAGGTTGCGAAGAGGTCATGTTTTTCTGATTGTCGGAAGGCTTATTTGCTCAGCAGTCGCATGGCGCTCTCGAGTCCGGCGAGCGTGATCGGGAACATGCGGTTTCCCATCAACTGCCGGATGATCGCCACCGACTGGCGGTATTGCCACAGTCCCTCGGGCTCTGGATTGAGCCACGCATGGCGCGGGAAATGATCGGTGAAGCGACGCAGCCAAAGGGCGCCGGCCTCGGGGTTGTTGTATTCGACCGAGCCGCCGGGCTGCAGTATTTCGTAGGGACTCATGGTTGCGTCGCCGACGAAAATCACCTTGTAGTCGGGCGGATATTTGCGGATGACGTCCCAGGTCGGAAAGCGCTCGGCGTGGCGCCGGCGGTTTTCCTGCCACAGCCAGTCGTAGACGCAGTTGTGGAAATAATAGAACTCGAGATGCTTGAACTCGGACTTGGCGGCCGAGAAAAGCTCTTCGGTGCGCTTGATGTGATCGTCCATCGACCCGCCGACGTCGAGCAGCATCAGCACTTTTACGTTGTTGTGCCGCTCCGGCACCAGTTTCAGGTCGAGCCAGCCCGCATTGGCCGCCGTGCTGCGGATAGTGTCGTCCAGGTCGAGTTCTTCGGCCGCGCCTTGCCGGGCGAATTTGCGCAGGCGCCGCAATGCGACCTTGATGTTGCGCGTGCCGAGTTCGACTTCGTCGTCGTAGTCGCGATAGGCGCGCGCGTCCCAGACCTTCACCGCGCTGCGGTTGCCGCCGTCGCCGCCGATCCGAATGCCCTCCGGGTTGTAGCCGCCGTTGCCGAACGGCGACGTGCCGCCCGTGCCGATCCATTTGTTGCCGCCCTGATGCCGCTCCTTCTGCTCGTCGAGCAACTGCTTGAGGCGCTCCATCAGTTTGTCGAGCCCGCCCATCGCTTCGATCTTGGCTTTTTCTTCGGGCGTGAGCTCGCGCCGCAGGCGCTGTTCGAGCCAGTCGCGCGGAATCTCGGGATGGTTCTCGAGCGCCTGGTCGATGCCGTTGAAGTAGGCGCCGAACGCCTGGTCGAACTTGTCGAAATGTTTTTCGTCCTTGACCAGCGTCATGCGCGCCAGGTAGTAGAACTCGTCGAGCGACGGGCCGATCACCTGCTTTTGCAGTGCTTCGAGCAGCGCCAGGTATTCCTTGACCGAGACCGGCAGTTTGGCGTCGCGCAGCGTGAAAAAGAAATCGATGAGCATGGCCGGCGACTGTGTCAGCGATTGGCGCGGTTCATGAACACCAGCCGCTCGAATAGATGCACGTCCTGCTCGTTTTTCAGCAGGGCGCCGTGCAGCGGCGGGATCGCCAGCTTGTGGTCCTTGCTGCGCAGCGCTTGCGGGCCGATGTCCTCGGCCATCAGCAGCTTGAGCCAGTCGAGCAGCTCCGAGGTCGACGGCTTCTTCTTCAGGCCGGGGATGTCGCGGATCTCGAAGAAGCTGGCCAGCGCCGCACTGACCAATTCCTGCTTGATGCCGGGGTAGTGAACGTCGACGATCTGTTGCATGGTCGCCGCGTCCGGGAACTTGATGTAATGGAAAAAGCAGCGCCGCAGAAAGGCGTCGGGCAGTTCCTTTTCGTTATTCGAAGTAATCACGACCAGCGGACGATGACGCGCGCGCACGAGCTCGCGGGTCTCGTACACGTAGAACTCCATGCGGTCGAGTTCGCGCAGCAAGTCGTTGGGAAACTCGATATCGGCCTTGTCGATTTCGTCGATCAGCAGCACGCTTTTCTGCTCGGACTCGAAGGCCTGCCACAGCACGCCCTTGACGATGTAGTTGCGGATGTCCTTGACGCGCTCGTCGCCCAGTTGCGAGTCGCGCAGCCGCGACACCGCATCGTACTCGTAGAGTCCTTGCTGCGCCTTGGTGGTCGACTTGACGTGCCACTGCAGCAGCGGCATGTCCAGCGCAGCCGCCACTTCCTCGGCCAGCATGGTTTTGCCGGTGCCGGGCTCGCCTTTGATCAGCAGCGGGCGTTGCAATGTCATTGCCGCGTTGACGGCAAGCTTGAGGTCGTCGGTGGCGACGTATTGGGAAGAGCCTTCGAAGCGCATGGCGGACCGGGGGGAAATGGCAAAAAAGTCAGTATAAGTCAAAGCGCATATCCCCTCCCGGAATTCCGCGCAAGTCGTTGTTGGCAAAGGCTTGCGTCCCTATTGGCCAGAGCCGCGCCGCAGGCCCCCCACCCCAATGGACTGGCGTTAGGCGACTGGGGTACAATTGACCGATTTTTTCGGCTGGTCGTCCGATGGAGCACGGCGGCGGTCGGTGAATGGCGCGTCAAACTTCTCAACCCATCGTTCTCGAAAAAACCATGAAAAAGTTTCTCACGATGTTGACGCTGGCGGCCGGCATGACGACGCTGCATGCGGCTGATCTGAAAGGCAATGCCCTGGCGGCCAGGGACAAGGTCGCGATGTGCATCGGCTGCCATGGTATCCCCGGCTATCGCACGGCGTTTCCCGAGGTCTACCACGTCCCCAAGCTGGGCGGCCAGAACGCGCAGTACATCGAGAATGCGTTGAAGGAGTATGCGAAAGGCAACCGCAAGTTCCAGACGATGCATGGCATCGCGGCGTCGCTGAGCGATCAGGACATCGCCGATATCGCGGCCTACTATTCGCAGCAGACGGCGGCCACGCCACCCAATCCCGACAAATAACAAAGACGCGGCATAGGAGAACCCATGAAATCACTGTACGCAGTATTGACCGCGGTTGCCGTATCGATGCTTGCTTTGCCGGCCGCCCAGGCCGCCGATGTGGCGCTTGGCAAGGCACTGGTTGAAAAGGCCAATTGCGCGGCCTGTCATGGCGCGGGCTTGAACCATCCGATCACCCCGGCCTATCCGAAACTCGCCGGGCAGTACGCCGACTATATCTACAACGCGTTGCGCGCCTATCAGAACGGCGACAGCCCGGTGTTCGGGCGTGATAACCCGATCATGAAGGCCCAGGTGCTGCAGAGCCCGGCGGTGACCGGCAAGGACGGCAAGCCGCGACCGTTCACGTCGGCCGAGTTGCACGATATTGCTGCTTACGTCGCGTCGTTGCCCGGCGACCTGGTGACGAACAAATAAACCGGCATTGGTTTGCCGCCGTGAAAAAAGCCTCGGTGTTGCGCCGAGGCTTTTTCGCATGTGCGGCGCTAGCGCGAGGCCACCTGCTCGATGCGTTCCAGGTAAGCCGTGGAATCCGGCGGCGTGCCGGTGCGCTGCGCTTCCCAGAGCGTCTGGCCCAGGCATTCCATGATCTGATGTTGCGCTTCATGCGGCGAGTCGAGCCGTTGGGTCAGGCGCTCATAGGCGGCCCGGATGCCCGGCGGCTGGTCGATGGAAATCTGTTCGCTGATGGCAAGGTGCATCGACAGATGCAGGAAAGGGTTGGTTTTGCCTTGCTCCGGGGTGTACTCCTGGCCGACGCCGTCGCCCGCATCGCGCAGGTCGTCGTGGTATTCCGGGTGCTCGATGATCCACTCGGCCGCAATGCTCTCGAGCGGCGTGAGCACGCCGCCTTCGCGCTGCTTGCGCCAGGTCTGGCAGAAAAATTGCCGCACTTCATCGCGGCTTGGATTGAACATGAAACCTCCGGCGCACGCACGCCCCATAAGTGTCTGCGGACGCTACAATGGCGCGGCGCGAGGCGCGACATCAACAGTAATAGCGATCGTTCGACATTATGACGCATGCATTGAGACTGCGCTGGCCGGCCGGCGCCTGGCAGGGCGTGGCGCTGATCGCCAGCTCGGCTGCCGCTTTTGGCGCGATGCCGATTTTCGCTCGCGCCGCCTATGCCGACGGAGCGGACGTGTTCGGCTTGCTGTTGACGCGTTTTGGCCTTGCTTTCGTATTGCTCGGGTGGTTCGCGTGGTCCCGGCGTATCGCGCTGCCGTCCTGGCGGCGCGTCGCCGCGCTGGCCTTGATGGGCGGCATCGGGTACGTCGGGCAATCGCTCTGCTATTTCGAGGCATTGCAATTCGCGCAGGCTAGCCTGGTGGCGTTGCTGCTTTATCTGTACCCGTTTTTCGTGACCGTGTTGGCCGCTATGTTCCTGCACGAGCGGCTCACACGCGTCAAGATCGGCGCACTGTTGCTGTGCTCGGTCGGTTGCGCGCTGACGGTGGGTGGCGGCGTCGGCCAGCCGCTCGGCATCGGCCTGGCGATCGGGGCGGCGATGATCTACTCGGTATACATCGTGGTCGGGGCACGCGTGAGCGCCGGCGTCGATCCGCGCGCGACGACGCTGGTCGTGTGCGGCGCCGCGTCGCTGGTCCTGGGTTGCGCGGCGCTGATCCGCAGCCATGCGGGCGCCGCGCCGCATTGGCCGGCCCACGCTGGCGGATGGCTGGCGCTGGTCGCGATTGCGGTGTTCTCGACGGTGGTTGCGATCCTGACTTTCTTTGCCGGCATGCAGCGGTTGGGCGCGGCGCGCGCATCGATGCTGTCGACGCTCGAGCCGGTCGTGACCGTCGCATTGGCCGCCATGACTTTGGGCGAGAAACTCAAGCCCGGGCAGTTGGCCGGCGGCTTGCTGATTTTGGCCGGCGTGCTCTGGCTGTCGGCGCGCGATCGCCAGAGCCATGTGCCCGAGCCGCCGACGCCAGCCTGACGCGGGTCGGCCGGCGCCATTAGAATCAAGCCTGCATGAACTCACACCATGGAACCGGCAATGAATCAAATCGACCCATCCGCCATCGGTCAACTCTTCACGCATGCCCGCACGCACGCCGCGTGGCAGGACAAGGCAGTGCCCGACAGTGCCCTCGAGGATTTATACGATCTGATGAAATGGGGGCCCACCTCCGGCAACTGTACGCCGGCGCGCGTGGTCTTCGTGCGCAGTCCGGCCCAAAAAGCCATGCTGCTCGAATGCATGGCCCCCGGCAATGTCGAGAAGACCCGCGCGGCGCCGGTCACGGCGATCGTGGCCTATGACCTGGCCTTTTTCGAACATTTGCCGCGTCTGTTTCCGCATGCCGACATGCGCAGCGGATTTGCCGCGAACCCTGAGCGAGCCGCGCGCGCCGCGCTGATGAACGGTTCGCTGCAAGGCGGTTATTTCATTCTCGCGGCCCGTGCGCTGGGGCTGGATTGCGGCCCGATGGGCGGGTTCGACGCCGAGAAGGTCAATACCGCGTTCTTTGCCGACAGTACCTGGCGAGTGAATTTCATCTGCAATCTTGGGTATGGCGACACCGCGCGACTGCACCCCCGTGGCCCGCGCCTGTCGTTCGACGAGGCTTGCCGGATCGTCTGAACGGCCGTCTTGCCGACCTCGCTCAGGCCGCGTCAGGCGCTGGCGTCTTGTCGCGGTATTCGCACAGAGGTTCGATCACGCAGTGCCAGCACTCCGGTTTGCGCGCCTTGCAGACGTAGCGCCCGTGCAGAATCAGCCAATGATGCGCGTCGTGCAGGAATTCCTTGGGGGTAGTGCGCTCGAGCGCCAGCTCGACGGCCAGCGGATCCTTGCCCGGGGCCAGGCCGGTGCGGTTGGCGACCCGGAAAATATGCGTGTCGACGGCAATGGTCGGCTGGCTGAATGCGGTGTTGAGCACGACATTGGCGGTTTTGCGACCGACCCCCGGCAGGGCTTCGAGCGCCTCTCGCGAGGCCGGCACCTGGCCGCCATGCCGTTCGAGCAGCAGACGGCAGGTAGCGATCACGTTCTTGGCCTTGTTGCGGAACAGGCCGATGGTCTTGATGTATTCGGTCAGTCCGGGCTCGCCCAGCGCCAGCATCGTCTGCGGTGTATTGGCCACCAGAAACAGGCGACGGGTGGCCTTGTTGACCGACACGTCGGTGGCCTGGGCGGACAGCATCACCGCGACCAGCAGTTCGAACGGCGTGGTGTAGGCCAACTCGGTGGTCGGGTGGGGGTTGAGTTCGCGCAACGTCTCGAAAATCGCGCGGCGCTTGGCGTCGTTCATGACGGCGTTCCTGGTGGGTCGTTGGGCTGGCCCGGCGCGGGCGGATCGTCGCCGAGGCCAAGACGGCGGCGGCGCGCCTCGACCTGATCGATCTGGGCCTGGGTTTGCGCGCTCGGATTATCGACGTTTTTGGGGCCGAGCCCTTGTTGGCGCAGCGCCTCCTTCTTTTGCCGGGCGCGCTCCAGGGCCGCCTGAATAATGGCTTGCTTGCGCGCGTCGGCGGCGGCGTCGGCCGCGGCCGACGCATTGCCGGGCGGTTGCGCCT
>JAGXBI010000122.1 GCA_018971155.1 Burkholderiales bacterium | reverse complement strand
TTCTGGCCTTCATGACGGAGACCCGGCTCTCGCCGCGCAAGCTCGACCTGTTCGGCTTTGCGACGCTGAGCATCGCCATCGGCGCGCTGCAGTTGTTCCTCGACCGGGGCGAGGTGCAGGATTGGTTCGGATCGGTGGAAATCTGGATCGAGGCGCTGTGCGCGCTGATCGCATTCGCTTTTTTCCTCGGCCATACGTTGACCGTCGAGACGACGTCATTCTTCAACCGCGCGCTGGCACGCGATCGCAATTTCATTACCGGCTGCTGCATTTACTTCGTGATGGGCGCGGTACTCTATGCCACGCGCGCACTGCTGCCGCCGCTGCTGCAGAATTTGATGCACTACTCGGTATTGGATGCAGGCCTGGCAACGGCGCCCAGCGGGGCCGGCTCGATGCTGGCGATGGTGCTCGCCGGACGGCTGGTAGGCCCCATCAAGGCGCGCGATCTGGTCGGCGTCGGCTTTGTGGTCGCTGCGTTCTCGCTATGGCAGATGTCGGGCTATGACCTGGCGATGGGCGAAGGCACGGTCGTCTGGTCGGGTTTCCTGCAGGGTCTGGGCATCGGTCTGATTTCCGTACCGTTGACCACCGCCAGTTTCTCGACGCTCGATCCCCAACTGCGGGGCGAAGGCACGTCGATCTACAGTTTGAGCAGAAATATCGGCAGCAGCATCGGCATCTCGTTCGTGCAAACGGAATTGACCCGCAACACGCAAATTGCTCACGCATCGCTTGCCGAGCACATCACGGCATACAACCCGCTCGCCCAGCCCAACGCGCTGCCCGGTGCATGGAATATTCACACCGCGTCCGGTCTGGCGGCGCTGAATGCGGAAGTCACGCGGCAAGCGTCGATGATCGGTTATGTCGACGACTTCAAGCTGCTGTTCGTGCTCACTCTCGCGTCGATGCCGCTGCTCATTCTGATGCGCACCACCCGGCGGGTAACGCATGCGGCAGCCGCAGCCGATCATTAGGCGGCGTGACGCGGATCACTGCCCCGGCCCACGTGGCCCTGCTAGAATCGAACGTAACGCGCTGCATTCCGCAGCCCCATCCAGACCAGGCACGCATCATGACCAACGACGCTCCCCAAAAGCCGCAAGACGACGATCTCCAACAGGAGCACTTCGGCGCGGCGCTCAACCATATCAGCCAGGCGCTCAATTCAGGCAACATCGCTGTGAGCGCGGCCAAGGGGATTCTGTTCAGCCTGACCGAGACGCTTGGCGTGCTGGTGGGCGACCCAGACCTGCCGGCGCATGTGAAATCCGGCTATGAAGGCCTGCTGGAAACGGCACGCGAATTGAGCGTGCAATTGAACAAGCCGAAAAAGTAGGCCGCTACCCGCTACTCGGCCCTCACCCATGGCGGCAGGCGCGATGACCTGGCTGGCCAATGTCGTGCTGGTGGTCCATGCGCTGATCGCGCTTTTCATCGTCGGCGCGCTGGGCGTGATATGGCTTGGTGCCATGTTGCGCTGGGCGTGGGTGCGGCAGCCGCTGTTCCGGCTCGTTCATCTGCTGGCGATCGGCACGGTGGCGCTGCTGGCATTGGCTGGCCTGCCCTGCCCGCTGACGGTGCTGGAAGATCACCTCCGGCAAGGCGTCATGGGGCAGGCAGGCTTCATCCAATATTGGGTCAGTCGCCTGCTGTATTACCGTTTCCCGCCGTGGGTGTTTACTGCCGCCTATGCCGCATTCGCCTTGCTGGTGGCACTCACCTGGCGCTTCGTGCCGCCCCGCCGCCGCCCTGCCACTCCGCCAGACGCTAAGGGATCAGCCTGACCGGCAAGCCCGGGTTGACAGCGCGCAAGCGGTCGACCGTCGCCATCAAATGCTGCCGTTCGTCTCGCTCGCGCCGCGAGTCGCCGGCCCGGTGCCGGGCTGCGACGACCAGCCGGCTCACGCGAATCCGCTCGGTCGGTCTGAAGTCGGCGTGCAGGCTGACGCCCGGTCGGCCGACCACCAGGATTTCACTGTACTGATGGCGCGGTGACGTTCTCAGTATCGCGTTCGGACTCTTGATGATGTTGTAACGCTGAACACTCCGATCGTCGTTTTTATCGATTCCCCCAAGAATCGCATCCGCCAGCGCGTGCGGTTCAGTAACGGCATGTGTCCCCGGATCGACGCCGGCATGATTGGGGAAATACACGTCGCGGTCATGCGTTCCGAGGATATTTTGCGGCGGGACCTCGAGCACGAAACTGATGTCGGCAATGGCGCCGGTGTCGCGAGTATGCATATCCCATGCCGCGATGGGAGCATCGGAAAACTCGCCGATGCGGGAGAGATCCATCAGCGAAGTGCTGACCACATCCCATTGCGCCAGCACCGTCTCGGCAGGCTGCTCGAACAACGCGCCGTCGTTGTGGCGTACCGAATGCACCAACATCAGCGGCGGGCTCAGGTTCGCCCATTTCGCCAGACGCCGGGTGAGTTTCGGGAACTCGATGGAAGCGGACGGCGAGCGAGAGAATTTTTCGCGGTACCTGGCTGCCGCGCTGGGCGTCAACCGGTCCTTGACCGCATGCCACAACGCCGCCTCATCCTCACGCCCCGGTACGGCCTCGTCGTTTGCCGGCTCCGTCATTCGTCCGTCGCGATCCGTGTTCGAGATCGGGTTGTTGCGCACGAAGGCAAACAGATTCAAGCCGTCCAGCGCGCCGGTTGGATCGGCGCTGATCCAGCGTCCGAGCCAGGCGCCGTAGGCTCGATGGCCGTAATCGTGCAGACCGCTGGCATCGCGCTCCTTGCCGCAGTAGTGCCGGCGCTTGCGGCTCGCCTCGCCTGGGCTGGCGCTCATCCACACCGCCGTGCCGCCGAATGGATAAAACGCCTCTTGCGTAAGCAACGCGGCCTGTGCATCGGTCTCGACCCGGCAGGAGCCGGTCAGATCGCGCACCGCATAACGCCACTGACGTTTTCGTATCTCAGTGGTCGCATTGGCCTGGAACAGAACCATCTCGGCCCCCGAGCCCGCGGCAACCTGCAAAGTGAAATCGATCTGCGAGCGACGGTCGCGCTGCCCAAGCCACAGGCCCGGCAGGTAACGTGTTTCGCCGTGCTCCCCGATTTTGCGCGCCCGCTGCCCGGGGCGGCTGTAGTTGTATTGTTCCATGGGTCAGGTCCGCTGTGTCATTGTCGAATGGCGCATGCTAGCGAACCGGGTTCTGAAAATTCAACGGTGCCGACGGCACCTCACGAATAATCCGTTGATTTATCGTCAAGATGCGTGCATCTGACAGGATCGACGAATGTAAGCAAATCTTTCAGGCTTGGCGGGCGCGGATGGTTTGATCTAAGCTGAACTGATGACCACCATCTTCGATAGGGATGCTTAATATGCCAACCTTTCTTCTGCCCGGCAGCGAGCAAACCTGCCCACCCGGCGCGCGCTGCGTCGGCAAGGCCGATCCGAGCGCGCACTTCGAAGTCACGCTGGTCGTGCGCCAACCCGCGCAGGACGCGTTCGCAAGCCATCTAAACACCCTGCACGACGGCACCCGGCGTCCGCCCCCGCTCACGCGCGAGGCGTATGCAGCCCAATACAGCGCCGCCGCGGATGACTTCGCCGCAGTCGAACAGTTTGCGGCAGGCGAAGGTCTGCAGGTGGTGCGTAGAGACGCGGCACAACGGACCATGGTTCTGTCAGGCACGGTCGCGCAGTTCAACCATGCCTTCGAGATCGATCTGCAGAAAATCGAGCACGAGGGAAAATCGTATCGCGGCAGAATCGGCCCGGTGCATTTGCCGGAACACCTCAAGTCGGTGGTCGAAGCGGTGCTGGGCCTGGAAGATCTGCCGGTCGCCAGAACGCATTTCAGGCTGCAGCCGGCAGTTCGCAGCGCCAGCGGGTTCACGCCGCTCGAACTCGCGTCGATCTACCAGTTTCCGGCCGGCGCCGGCAAAGGCCAGACGATCGCGCTGATCGAACTGGGCGGCGGCGTCAATACCCGCGACCTGACCACCTACTTTTCGCAATTGGGCATCACGCCGCCGCAAGTTACCGCGGTTTCGGTGGACCAGGCGACCAATAGCCCGACGGGCGACCCCAACGGTCCCGACGGCGAGGTTACGCTCGACGTCGAAATCGCCGGCGCCATCGCGCCCGAGGCGCATATCGTCCTGTATTTCGCGCCGAACACCGAAGCCGGATTTTTCAACGCGGTCAGCACCGCGGTTCACGACACCACCCACCAGCCGACCATCATCTCGATCAGTTGGGGCGGGCCGGAGGGGGCCTGGACGCGGCAATCGCTGGACGCTTTCGATCGCGCACTGCAAGCGGCCGCCGCGATGGGCGTCACGGTCTGTGCCGCGTCCGGCGACAGCGGTTCGGGCGGCGGTGCCACCGGCGGCGGCCCGCAAGTCGACTTTCCCGCGTCCAGCCCGCATGTGCTCGCATGCGGCGGCACCCGGCTGCATGCCAGCGCCAATCGGCGCGACGCCGAGTCGGTGTGGAACGATGGCGCCGGCGGCGGCGCGTCGGGCGGCGGCGTGAGCGCCGCCTTTGCCTTGCCCTCGTGGCAGGAGGGCCTGCAGGTCACTGCCGCCGATGGCACGACCCAGGCGCTGACCCAGCGCGGCGTGCCCGATGTGGCGGGCGATGCCAGTCCGGCAAGCGGCTACGACGTCGTGGTCGACGCGCAAGCGGCGATCGTCGGTGGCACCAGCGCCGTCGCGCCACTATGGGCCGGCCTGATCGCTCGCCTGAATGCATCGCTGGCCAAGCCGCTCGGGTATTTGAACCCGATCCTGTACCAGCACCCCGGGGTACTCAACGATATCACCCAGGGCAATAACGGCGCATTCGCCGCCGCACCGGGCTGGGACGCCTGCACCGGCCTGGGCAGCCCCAACGGCCAGAAAATCGCCGGCGTGGCCTGAGCCCGTGCGCCGGCGTGACGGTTGCGCCGATCAACGTGCGCGCCGGCGGGCCTGTAGCGCCAGGATGCGCTGCATCGCGGCATGATCGGCCGCAGCGCTGTCGTAGAACTTCACCAGATCGGCCTTGAGCGCGGTGCGGGATCCGCCGTCGAGATAGACCATGTGTCCCGACGGATAGTACTTGACCGTGAGGTTGTCCCTGACGGTGTGGTCCTTGAGCGGCATCGCCTGCAAGTCGAGCGTGGTTTGATAGAACGGTGTGACCGCGTCATAGTACCCGTTGGCCGACAATACCTTCAGATCGACATTCAGGCTCATCGCGGCGGCCAGGTCGCCCGCCGTGTAGAGCACCACGTTGCCCTTGGCATCCACCCCCTTTTGCGCGCCGGTCGGATCGACGTGGCTGAAATCCCAGTAGCGAAACGCCTGATCGTTCAGGTCGGTAAAGGCCGAGTTGGAAGTGAACTTGAGCTGGTCGTTCAGATAGCTGTTCCACATGGCGGTGTAGACGCCGCTCACCGCCGTCATGGTCGGATCGTTCCCGCCGGAGTTGGGGTCGACCTTGCCGGCGATGCCGGTATCGATGCCGGTGACCCGCCCGTCGTAAGCGCCGCAGGCAAGCCCCTGCGACTGCAACAGCGTTACCAGGAACAACAGGGTGCCCAGGTGATTGTAGGTGCCCACGTTGAGCTGCCAGCTGGTCAGTGTCTGGGGGCTGATGCCCAGATAGTCGCTGAGCTTCTGCACGGTGGCCGGGTCGGCCTTGGGGAAATTCTTCAGCGCCATCAGGTAATCGGTCGCGGCGAATTGCGCGACGGTGGCCATGAAATGCGGCAAGTCCCTGGGCGCCGGCTTGACGGCAATCTTCTTGTGATACCAGGCATCGGCTGCGCACGTCGGCAGCAGCCCGATCGGATTGCCCGCCTGCGTGTAATCGAGAATCGACGATTGCAGCACCACGCCGTTCAGATCCACGCCGTCTTCATGCAGCGCGTAGGCAAGTACCGCGCTGCGGGCCGTGCCGTAGGATTCGCCATAGATGAACTTGGGCGAATTCCATCGATCGTTGGCCGTCAGGTAGCGCTTGATGAATTGCTTGATCGACGCGGCGTCCTGGTCGACACCCCAGAAATCGCGGTTCTTCTTCGGCGCGACAGCCGCCGAGTAACCGGTACCGACCGGATTGATGAATACCAGATCGCTCTTGTCGAGCAGACTGTCGGGATTCGGCTCCATCGCGTAGGGCGCCGGCGGCGTGAAGCCCGGCATCGAGGTCTTGATGCGCATCGGCGCGTAGGATCCGAGCAACACGAAAACCGCCGATGACCCCGGCCCGCCATTATAGAAAAACGTCACCGGCCGCGTCGTGTGCGACTCGCCGTCGGCCGTGAAGGCCACGTAAAACATCTTTGCGTCGGGCTTGGAACTGCTCGGGTCGACCGTCACCAAATGGCCCGCCGTTGCCGTATAGCGTATCGTGCGGCCATCCAGCACGAGCGAATGGTGGGTGATCGCCGCGTTTTCGGTCGCGTCCGTGACGGAATCGTCGGGCCCGTTGCCATAGGCGAGCGGATCGAAGAAGGGATGATCGGCGTGCACGGCGGACGCCGGCGCGGTGTGATGTGTCGGTTTCGAAGGCATAGCAAACTCCTGATTCGCCACATGCCCCGTACCATATGGACTGTTTTTTGATAATGGTCGGATCCATTGTAGTACCAAACAACGACGAATTCACCACGTCTATTTCCGTAGCCTCTGCCGCCTTTTTTTCGCAGGCGTATCATATGGCCGCTATGACAACAGGCACGCGGCGGGCACGCTCGCCCGTGCCTTGCGGGAGAAGGTCTTTCCATGACAAATCTTGTAGTACACGGCGGCCAGCCCCTGCGCGGCCGCATCACGCCATCCGCCAATAAAAATGCCGTGCTGCCGGTGCTGTGCGCCACCCTGCTCACATCGCAGCCGATACGCCTGCTCGGCGTGCCGGAGATCACCGACGTCAAGAAAATCCTCGATATCTTTCGCGCGCTGGGCAGCGAAGTGCTGGCCGATTTCGGCAGCGGCATTGTCGAGTTGCACCACCGCGACACCCGGTTCGACCCCAAGTTGCATCGCCTGCCGGAGGAGATGCGCTCGTCGATCATGCTGGTGCCGCCGTTGCTGGCGCGCTTTGGCGCGGCCCGCATCGAGGACAACGTCAAGGGCTGCACGCTGGGCATGCGCGAGATCGACCCGCACGTCGAAGTGCTGCAGCATTTTGGCGCGCGCATCGAGCGCACCGACGGCTCGCTGCTGATCCTCGCCGACGGCCCGCTGCGAGCCACCCGCCATTGGCTCGATTACGCCTCGGTCACCACCACCGAAAACTTCGTCCTGTGCGCGGCCACCGCGGCGGGCACCTCCAGGCTGACCAACGCGGCCTGCGAGCCGCACGTGCAGGAGTTGTGCCGCTTCATGGCGATGTTGGGCGTCGCGATCGAGGGGCTCGGCACTTCGCAACTGGTCGTCGCCGGCACCGAGCGCTTCGGCGGCGGCGAATTCACCTTCAGCGAGGATTATCACGAAATCACGACGTTCCTCGCGCTGGGTGCGATCACCGGCGGCGAAATCAGCGTCAAGAACTCGATTCCCGAGCAATTCCCGCTGATCGACCGGACCTTCGGAAAATTCGGCGTCGAAGTGATCCACCGCGACGGCTGGTCGTGCGCGGTCCAGGATGGCCCGTTGCGCGTGCGCAAGCCGTTCACGCCGAACATCCTGACCAAGGTCGAAGCGGCGCCGTGGCCCTATTTTCCGGTCGATCTGCTGCCGATTTTCATCTCGCTGGGCGTCAAGGCCGAAGGCAGCGCGATGTTCTGGAACAAGGTCTACGACGGCGCGATGGGCTGGTCGGTCGAACTCTCCAAATTCGGCGCTCACGTGTTCCTGGCCGACCCGCACCGGCTGGTCACCTTCGGCGGCCTGCCGCTGAGCCCGGCGGTGGTCGAGAGCCCCTACATCATTCGCGTGGCAATCGCGCTGCTGATGGTCGCTGCCAGCATCGACGGGCGCTCGGTGATCAAGAACGCCGCGCCGATTCGCCGCGCCCACCCGCGTTTCGTTGAAAACCTGCGCTCGGTCGGAGCCCAGGTCGAGTGGCACGAAGAGAGTTGATCCGGCGCGCGCCGCGCGACCGCCAGGCGCGCGACAAAGGAGTATGATTTATCGCTCCTCCCATTTTTGCCAACAGCTTCAAGAGAGGCCCATCGTGACTCGAAAAACCCCCATCGAGCGCTACCGCAATATCGGCATCAGCGCCCATATCGATGCAGGCAAGACAACCACCACCGAGCGCATCCTGTTCTACACCGGCGTGAACCACAAGCTCGGCGAGGTGCATGAAGGCGCCGCGACGATGGACTGGATGGAGCAGGAGCAGGAGCGCGGCATCACGATCACCTCGGCGGCGACCACCTGCTTCTGGCGCGGCATGGGCAACACCTATCCCGAGCACCGCATCAACATCATCGACACCCCGGGGCACGTCGACTTCACCATCGAGGTGGAGCGTTCGATGCGCGTGCTCGACGGCGCCTGCATGGTGTACGACTCGGTCGGCGGCGTGCAGCCGCAATCCGAGACCGTCTGGCGCCAGGCCAACAAATACAAGGTGCCGCGCATTGCCTTCGTCAACAAGATGGATCGCGTGGGCGCCGATTTCTTTCGCGTCAACCGGCAGATTCACGAACGCCTGCGCGGCAATTCCGTGCCGGTCCAGATTCCGATCGGCGCCGAAGATCATTTCCGAGGCGTAGTCGACCTGATCAAGATGAAGGGCATCGTCTGGGACGAAGCCTCGCAGGGCGTCAAATTCGAGTATGTCGACATTCCCGCCGAACTGCTCGACACCGCGCAGGAATGGCGTGAAAAGATGATCGAGGTCGCCGCCGAGGCCAACGAGACGCTGCTCGAAAAGTATTTGCACGGCGAGACCCTCACCGAAGCGGAGATCAAGGAAGGACTGCGCGCGCGCACGATCGCCTGCGAAATCGTACCGATGCTGTGCGGCAGCGCCTTCAAGAACAAGGGCGTACAGGCCATGCTCGATGCCGTGGTCGACTTCCTGCCTTCGCCATCCGACGTTCCGCCGGTCACCGGACACGACGAAGACGACAAGGAAGTGCATCGCAAGGCCACCGACGACGAGAAGTTTTCCGCGCTGGCCTTCAAGATCATGACCGACCCGTTCGTCGGCCAGTTGATCTTCTTCCGCGTGTACTCCGGCTCGGTTTATTCGGGCGACACGGTGTACAACCCGATCAAGGCCAAGAAAGAACGCCTGGGGCGGATCCTGCAGATGCACGCCAATCAGCGCGTCGAAATCAAGGACGTTCACGCCGGCGACATCGCCGCGGCGGTCGGCCTCAAGGAAGCGACGACGGGCGACACGCTGTGCGATCCCGAGCACATCATCGTGCTCGAGCGCATGATCTTCCCCGAGCCGGTGATCTCCCAGGCCGTCGAGCCCAAGACCAAGGCCGACCAGGAAAAAATGGGCATCGCGCTCAACCGCCTGGCCCAGGAAGACCCGTCGTTCCGCGTCAAGACCGACGAAGAATCGGGCCAAACCATCATCTCGGGCATGGGCGAGCTGCACCTGGAAATCCTGGT
>JAGXBI010000121.1 GCA_018971155.1 Burkholderiales bacterium | reverse complement strand
CCCGAACGATTTCAATGTCATCATCGAGATCGCCGCGCAAAGCGATCCGGTGAAATACGAGGCTGACAAGGAAACCGGCATGCTGGTGGTCGACCGTTTCATCGGCACCGGCATGCGCTATCCGGCCAATTACGGCTTTATCCCGCAAACGCTGTCAGGCGACGGCGATCCGGTGGACGCGCTGGTCGTCACGCCGTTTCCGCTGCTGGCCGGCGCGCTGGTGCGCTGCCGTGCGGTGGGCATGCTGAAGATGACCGATGAATCCGGTCAGGATGCCAAGCTGGTGGTGGTGCCGGTCGACAAGGTCTGCCCGATGACCGCGCACATCAAGTCGCTCGACGACGTGCCGCAAAATCTGAAAGACCAGATCAAGCACTTTTTCGAGCACTACAAGGCGCTGGAAAAAGGCAAGTGGGTCAAGGTCGAGGGTTGGGCCGGCATCGACGAGGCTCACAAGGAAATCACCGACGGCGTGGCGAATTACAAAAAGTAAGTGCGCTCGCCCGAGCGGCAATAAAAAAACCTCCGGTTCGCGGAGGTTTTTTTTCGTTCGGACAGGCTCGCTGCCTTACAGGCGTTGCGCGATGAGTTCGACCCAGTGTCGCACCGGCGTCGAGGTGCCGCTTTGCAAGTGGCACAGGCACCCGATATTGGCCGAGACGATTTCCTCGGCCTGGGTCGCGTGCAGGTTAGCGAGCTTCTGGTCGCGCAACTGCTTGGACAGCGCCGGCTGCAGGATCGAATAGGTGCCGGCCGAGCCGCAGCACAGGTGACTGTCGGCCGGCAGCGCAACGTCGATGCCGAGGCCGCGCAGCAGCGCCTCGACCTTGCCGCGGATTTGCTGGCCGTGCTGCAGCGTGCACGGCGAGTGGAACGCCACGCGCGGCGCGTCGGCGCGGCGGGCCAGGGAGATCAGCTGGTCGGTGAAATCCGGCAGGATCTCGGCAAGATCGCGCGTGAGCGCGGAGATGCGTTGCGCCTTGCTCGCATAGGCCGGATCGTTGCGCAGCAAGTGGCCGTATTCCTTGACGGTTGCCCCGCACCCGGAGGCGTTCATGACGATGGCTTCTGCCCCGCTCTCGACATGCGGCCACCAGGCGTCGATATTGCGGCGCACGTCGTCGAGGCCGTCGGCCTCTTGACCCAGATGCAGGCGGATAGCCCCGCAGCAACCGGCTTCGCTGGCCACCACGGTTTCGATGCCCAGGGCGTCGAGCACGCGCGCGGTGGCGGTGTTGACCGAGGGCATCATGGCCGGCTGCACGCAGCCGGCGAGCATCAGCATTTTGCGCGCGTGCGTGCGGGTCGGCCAGGCGCCGACGTTGTGACGCGGCGGAATCTTGTGGCGCAAGGCGGCCGGCAAGGCCAGCCGCACGCGCCGCCCGACTTCGAACAAGGCGCCGAAGAGCTTGCGATTGGGTACGACATTGGCCAGTACATAGCGCATTGCGCGCTCGCCCAACGGACGCTGCACCTGGCGATCGACGTAGCGGCGCCCGATGTCGACCAGCCGACCGTACTGGACGCCCGACGGACACGTCGATTCGCAGTTGCGGCAGGTCAGGCAACGGTCCAGATGGGTTTGCGTCAGACGCGATACCGGTGCGCCTTCGGCCATTTGCTTGATCAGGTAAATGCGTCCGCGCGGCCCGTCGAGCTCGTCGCCCAGCAACTGATAGGTAGGGCAAGTGGCGGTACAAAAACCGCAATGCACGCATTTGCGCAGAATGGCGTCTGCCTCTTCGCCGTCGGGCGTATCGCGCAGAAAATCAGCGAGGTTGGTCTGCATCTTGGACTCAGAAGTCGGGGTAAAGCCGACCCGGGTTGAAAATCCCAGCCGGATCGAAGGCCTCTTTGAGGCGCCGGTGAATGTCCATCAATGGCGCGGGCAGCGTCGTGAACACCGCAGGCGCATTGGGCTGGTCGCGCGGACCGCGAAAGCAGGTTGCATGACCGCCCGCCTGACGCGCGGCCGAGCGTATCGCCTCGGTCTCGCCGCCGACGTGCCAGCGCTGCGCGCCGCCCCACTCGATCAACTGCGGGCCAGGCAGCGCCAGCGCGGGAGCGACGCTCGGCACGCTGAGCCGCCACAGCGGCCTGGCCTCGGCACGCGCAGCGAAAAAGGGCGCGGTTTGTTCGCGCAATGCTGCCCACCAGCGTTCGGCTTCGCCGGCTTCGAGCGGCGTGCCGCCCAGCGCTGCCCGGGCCGCTTCGACGGCTGCCTGCGCGCCGGACAGGCGCAACGTCAGTTGTCCGTCTTGCCATGCGCTGGCGCTGAGCGGCAGCGGGCGCGCGGCCCATTCGTTGAGCTGATGCAGGGCGGCTTGCTGATCCAATTCGAATTGCAGCGTGAGCTCGCTGGTGGGGCGCGGCAGCACCTTGATCGACACCGTCAGCAACAAGCCGAGGGTACCCAGCGCGCCGGCCATGAGTCGTGCGGCATCGTAGCCGGCCACATTCTTCATGACTTCGCCGCCAAACTGCAGCACCTCGCCGCGTCCGTTCATCAGCGTCACGCCCAGCACGAAATCGCGGGGCGCGCCGGTGTATGGGCGGCGTGGCCCGGCGAGTCCGGCGGCAATGCAGCCGCCGAAAGTCGCCTGCTCGCCGAAATGGGGCGGCTCGAAAGGCAGCATCTGATTTTTTTCGGCCAGCGCCGCCTCGATCTCGCGCAGCGGTGTGCCGCAGCGCGCGGTGATGACGAGTTCGGCGGGATCGTAGGCGACGATGCCACGGTACGCGCTGACGTCGAGCACCTCGCCGCGCGGGACCTCGCCGTACCAATCCTTGGTGCCGCCGCCGCGCAGTTGCAGCGGCGTATGCTTGGCACTGGCTTCGAGAATACGCGCGCGAAATTCAGCCAGCATGGCGTCGCTCACCGTTTCGGCGGACGACGCTGGCTGGGACGCAGTGGTGTTATCGGTCGCAGACATCAGAATCTCGGAATATCGGGATGAGGCAGTTGTCCGCCGCGCACATGCAATTTGCCGTATTCGGCGCAGCGAGCGCGCGTGGGAATCGCCTTGTCCGGGTTCAGCAGACGGTCGGGATCGAAGGCGTGCTTGATGGCGAAAAAGGTGTCGCGCTCCTCCGGCGAGAACTGCACGCACATCGAATTGATTTTCTCGATACCGACGCCATGCTCGCCGGTGACCGTGCCGCCGAGTTCGACGCACGCCTCGAGGATGTCGGCGCCGAAGGTTTCGGCGCGGTGCCATTCGTCAGGGTCGTTGCCGTTGAACAGAATCAGCGGATGCATATTGCCGTCGCCGGCGTGAAACACGTTCAGGCAGCGCAATCCGTATTGCTGCTCCATCTGCTCGATGCGCGTGAGCAGCTTGCCGATGCGGCGGCGCGGAATCGTGCCGTCCATACAATAATAGTCGGGCGAGACGCGGCCGGCGGCGGGAAAGGCGTTTTTCCGTCCGGACCAGAACCGCAAGCGCTCGTTTTCGTTTTTCGAAACCTGGATGCGCGTGGCGCCGCAGGACGACAGCACTGCGCTCATGCGCGCGATTTCTTCCTGCACTTCCTCCGGCGTGCCGTCCGATTCGCACAGCAGGATCGCCGCTGCGTCCAGGTCGTAGCCGGCATGAACGAAGTCTTCGACGGCACGCGTGGCGCCGCGATCCATCATTTCGAGGCCGGCCGGAATTATGCCGGCGGCGACGATGGCGGCGACCGCATCGCCGCCTTTTTCGACGTCGTCGAAACTGGCCATGATGACCTGCGCGGTCTGCGGTTTCGGGATCAGCCGGACGGTGACTTCGGTGACCACGGCAAACATGCCCTCGCTGCCGATCATGACCGCGAGCAGATCGAGCCCGGGCGAGTCGAGCGCCAGCGAACCGAATTCGACCACCTCGCCAGTCATTGTCAGCGCCCGCACGCGCAGCACGTTATGCACCGTCAGGCCATACTTGAGGCAATGCACGCCGCCCGAGTTCTCTGCCACGTTGCCGCCAATGGTGCAGGCGATTTGCGACGATGGATCGGGCGCGTAATACAGTCCGTAAGGTGCCGCGGCCTCGGAGATATGCAGATTGCGCACGCCTGGCTGGAGCGTGGCGGTACGCGCGTAGGGATCGATATTGAGAATTTTCTTCAGACGGGCGAGCGACAGTACGATGCCGTCGGTGATCGGCATCGCGCCGCCGGACAAGCCGGTGCCGGCGCCGCGCGGAACCACGGGCACGCCATGCTGATGGCACAGCCGCAAGACCTCGGCCGCCTGCGCTTCGTTCTCGGGCTGCACGACCGCGAGCGGCAGGTTGCGGTAGGCAGCTAGGCCGTCGCACTCATAGGGTGTGATGTCTTCGCGCCGGGTCAGCACGCGGCAACCGGGCTCGAGCCGCGTCAGCGCGGCGAGAAATGCCTGCCGGTCGGGCGCGGCCGGCGCTTCGGCCAAGGCAGCGGGCTCGGAAAGATTCATGGCTTCCCTCGATGGGATCAATGCAACACTGCAGAGCGCGACGGGGCGGTGGCAGCATGCGTTATGGATTTCTGGTCTACTGGTCGACCAGTAGACCAATGATTGAATTCTAGCGCAATGCGGTGGCGTGCTGGGGTGGTAAAAACCCTGATGCGTCCGAAGCGCTGGTCATCGCATCACGATATCCGGTATCGTTAGAGCTTTTCCGCATTTTTGCCGCATCAGCCATGTCGTTCGCCCCCGTTACACCTCCGCCGCGCTACCGCCTCTCCGATGCGGTCTACGACCAATTGGAAAAAATGATTGCCGAAGGCACTCTCGAGTCGGGAGAGACGCTGCCGTCGGAGCGCGACCTGGCTCAGCAACTGGGCGTGTCCCGGCCGTCGTTGCGCGAAGCGCTGCTCAAGCTCGCCTCGCGTGGATTGATCAACGAGCGGGCGACCGGCGGTTATGTCGTGGCCAACGCCACCGGACCGATTCTGGCCGAGCCGCTGGCGCAATTGATGGCCCGCCAGTCCAAGACCGTCAACGACATCTTCGAGCTGCGCGAGTGTCTCGAGTCGATGGCGGTTCGCCTGGCGGCGCTGCGCGCCAATCGAACCGATCTGAAACATCTGGCTGCCGTGATCGACTCGCTTGAGCAGACCTACCGGGAACCCTCGGGCGCCAGCGCGGCGTCGTCGCTGCCTGAGCTCGATGCCCGTTTTCACCTGGAAGTTGCCAGGGCGACCCACAATGTGGTGCTGATTCATACGATGCAGGCGATTTTCAACCTGATCCAGCACTCGATCGAGAAGACCTATGAGCACTTCGACGTGCGCGACGTCGATCTCGCGCACCTGGTCGGACAGCACCGCACCATCTATGAAGCGATCACCGCCCACGATCCGGAGGCCGCGCAGCAGGCCGTGCTCACGCACCTGACCTTCATCAAGAAGAACGTCGCCTGAGCGCGCGCCAGCCAGGCGAGCTCAGGCCCTGGTTGCCTTGAACGGGCTGTGCTCGTGCAATTCGCTCACGTAATGCTCGATGCCGCCGCGTTCGCGCTGCAGGAATTGCGCCACGGCATCGGCAAACGCCGGATGCGCGAGCCAGTGCGCGGACTGCGTGACGATCGGCAGAAACCCCCGCCATAGCTTGTGCTCGCCCTGGGCGCCGCCCTCGAATAGCGCAATGCCGCGCTCGATGCACAGCGTCTGCGGCTGGTAGTAGGCAGTCTCGAAATGCAGGCATGGAATGGATTCGAGCGTGCCCCAATCGCGACCGTAAACGACCGCCTCGCCGCATTCGTTGGCCGGTTGATGAATCAGCAGCGAGGCGCAGATCGGTTGCCCCTCGCGCTCGCCGACGATCAGCACAAGATTGTCCGGCATCGCTTCGGCCAGCGCCAGGAAGAACGCCAGATTCAGATAGGGCGTCGAGTGGTGTTCGCGGTAGGTGTGACGGTAACAGCGCATGAAAAAACGCCAGTCCGCCTCGCCGGCCTGGCGACCGTCGAGATGCCGGAATCGTACGCCCGCTTCGTGTACCTTGCGCCGCTCGGCGCGGATGTTTTTGCGCTTTTTCTGTTCCAGCGTGGATAGGAAGGCCTCGAAGTCGCGGTAGCCCTCGTTGCGCCAGTGGAATTGCACGCCCTGCCGGGCCTTCAGGCCTTGCCTGGACAGCGCTGCCATGTCGGCGCTGTCGGGAAACAGAATGTGCAGCGAGGACACCTCGCTGTGCCGCGCGGTGTCGAGCAGCGATCTGGCCAGCGCTTGCCTGGCGGACCCATCCTGCGCCAGCAATCGCGTGCCGGAGACGGGCGTGAACGGCACCGCGCACAGCAGCTTGGGGTAGTAGTCGAGGCCATTTCGCGCGTAAGCGTCGGCCCATGCCCAATCGAACACATACTCGCCGTAGGAGTGCTGTTTGACATACAGCGGCACCGCGCCGGCCAGCGCATCGCCCTGCCATAGCAGCAGGTGGCTGGGTGTCCAGCCGGTGCCGGGGCCGACGCAGCCGGAGCGCTCCAGCGCGCTGAGAAAGGCATGGCGCAGAAACGGCGTCGGCTGCGCCTGGGCGGCCAGCAGGGCGTCCCACGCCGCGGCGTCGACGGCGGACATGCCGTCGATCACTTGCGTGCGATAATTCGAACCATTCGTTGTCATTGACGGGCCAGGAGGTCGACGGGGGGAGCCCGGCCGGCATCATTGGCCAGGGCGGCGACGACGCGTCCGGCCGCAGCCAATGGTCCGGGCGATGGACGCCCCGCCAGATCAGGTATCGGGAATGAAAACCAGAATCGCACTAGCACAACTCAATTGTATCGTCGGTGATTTCGCCGGAAATGCCGCCAGGATTCTTGCTGCCGCCGAGACGGCATACGCCGGCGGCGCGCATCTGCTTCTGACCCCGGAGCTGGCCCTGACGGGATATCCGCCGGAAGACTTGCTGCTGCGCCCCGCGTTTTACGACGGCTGCCGCGCCCAACTCGAGCAGCTCACACAGGACCTGCGGCGCTTGCCCGGACTGCGGGTGGTCGTCGGTCATCCGTGGCTGCCGGCCGGAGCCGCGCCGCGCACGACCGATCTTAGCGCAAACGGCGGAATGGCACACGGCGCCGGCTACAACGCGGTTTCGGTGCTGGCCGATGGCGCGGTGCAGGCGACTTATCTCAAGCATGAATTGCCCAACACCGAGGTGTTCGACGAAAAGCGCTACTTTGCGGTGGGACACGAGCCGGTCGTGATCGAGCTCAACGGGTTGCGCATCGGCCTGACCATCTGCGAGGATGTCTGGCACCCGGCGGTTGCCGCGCGCGCCAAGGCGGCCGGAGCGCAGTTGCTGCTGGTACCCAATGCCTCCCCTTATCACATGGACAAGGAAAGCCTGCGCCTGGACGTCACGCGCGCGCGGGTCGCCGAGACCGGACTGCCGCTGGTGTATGTGAATCTGGTGGGCGGACAGGACGAACTGGTGTTCGACGGCGGCTCGTTCGTGCTCGACGCGGCGGGCGAGATCGTCGCGCGCATGCCACAGTTCGAAGAGGGGCTGGCGCTGGTCGATTTCGATGGCGCGCAACCGCTGCCCGCCGACATCGCACCGACCCGCTCGCTCGAGGCCAGGGTCTACGCGGCGCTGGCTACCGGCGTGCGCGACTATGTGACCAAGAACGGTTTTCCTGGCGTCATCGTCGGCCTGTCGGGCGGGGTCGATTCGGCGCTGGTGCTGGCGGTGGCCTGCGATGCGCTGGGTGCCGACAAGGTGCGGGCGGTGATGATGCCCTCGCGCTACACGGCTGATATTTCCTGGCTCGACGCGCGCGACATGGCCGCGCGGTTGGGCGTGCGCTACGACGAGATTCCGATCGCGCCGATGGTCGACGCGTTCGGCGGCGCGCTGGCCGACGAGTTCAAGGGCCTGCCGGAGGATGCCACCGAAGAAAATATCCAGGCGCGTATTCGCGGCACGCTCCTCATGGCGCTATCGAACAAATACGGCTCGATCGTGCTGACCACCGGCAACAAGAGCGAGATGGCGGTCGGCTACTGCACGCTGTACGGCGACATGGCGGGCGGCTTCGCGGTGATCAAGGACATCGCCAAGACGCTGGTCTATCGCCTGTGCGAGTACCGCAACCAGAGCGCGGACTTCGCGCGGCGCGACGTGATTCCCGAGCGGATCCTGACCCGCGCGCCGTCGGCCGAGCTGCGCGAGAATCAAAAGGATCAGGACAGCCTGCCGCCGTACGACGTTCTCGACGCGATCATGCGAATGTACATGGAAGACAATCGCTCGCTGGCCGACATCATCGCGGCCGGTTACAGCGAGGCGGACGTGCGCCGGGTGACGCGGCTGATCAAGATCAACGAATACAAGCGGCGTCAGGCGCCGGTTGGCATTCGGGTCACGCACCGCGCTTTCGGGCGCGACTGGCGCTACCCGATCACGTCGAAATTTCAGGAATAACACGCGTCGCGGCATGGCCAGGTCGGTACAATGCCAACAGACGATACGACCGATACTTCATCAACCAGGATAACGAGGCGACAATGAAGCAAATCACAGCCATCATCAAACCCTTCAAGCTCGACGAGGTGCGCGAGGCGCTGGCCGAGGTGGGCGTGGCCGGCCTGACGGTGACCGAAGTGAAGGGCTTTGGTCGCCAGAAAGGGCATACCGAGCTGTACCGCGGCGCCGAATACGTGGTCGATTTTCTGCCGAAGATCAAGATCGAGGTCGTGGTCGGCGCCGACCAGGCCGAGGCCGTCATCGATGCAATTCTGGGTGCCGCCCGTACCGGCAAGATCGGCGACGGCAAGATTTTTGTCACGGACGTCGAACGGGTGATTCGCATCCGTACCAGCGAAGAAGGCGAAGCGGCGGTTTAAGGCAAGCGCGCGCGGGCGACGGCACGCCGCTCCAGCGGCGGCCCGCCCGGCAGCGCCGAGCGCGATCAGCGTGACGAGCCAGCTTGCAGCAATACCACCAGCGCGCCGGAGCCGCCGTCCTGGGCGCGCGCCTGACAAAATGCCATGACTTCGTTCTTTTGGGCGAGCCAGATGCGCACCTTGTGTTTGAGCACCGGCTCGCGATTGACGGATCCCAGGCCTTTGCCGTGGATCACGCGCACGCAGCGCAGGCCGCGCTTGACGGCCTGATGCAGAAACTGCGCCAGCGCCTCGCGCGCCTCGTCGCGGCGCAACCCATGCAGATCGATCTGGGCCTGTATCACCCAATGCCCGCGGCGCAGCCGCTGCACCACCGTGGTGCTCAGGCCGGGGCGTCGGAATGATAGGGTGTCGTCCGTTTCGAGCAACGTATCGGCATCGAATTCGTCAGACAGCGATTCCTGCAGCACGGCGGCCTCATCCTCACGCGTATGGCGCGGCAAGGGGGCGGGGCGAGGACGCTCGAGCGGGGCCCGCTCGCTGGCGTGCCTGCCCGGCAGCGGTGTGATGTCGCCCACGCTGCGGCGAAAAATCTGTGCTTCGGCCGCCTGCTCGCGGCGACGCTGCTCGGCCAGCAGGCGTTCCTCGGCTTGCGCCGCGGCCTGATCCTGCAGGCGGTCGCGCAAATGAGCCAGTCCGGCCAGATCGAGCCTTGGCGGTTTCTTGCCCATGATGCCTCCATGCATCGTGCGGG
>JAGXBI010000457.1 GCA_018971155.1 Burkholderiales bacterium | reverse complement strand
CGTCGCCATGACCGGCGACGGCGTCAACGATGCGCCGGCGCTCAAGGCTGCGCATATCGGCATCGCCATGGGCCAGCGGGGCGCCGAGGTGGCGCGCGAGGCGGCGGCGCTGGTGCTGCTGCGCGACGAATTCACGCCGATTGTCTCGGCCATCCGACTGGGCCGGCGCATCCATGCCAACCTGATGCGGGCCATCGGCTACACGGTGGCGGTTCATATTCCGATGATCGGTGCCACCATACTCCCGGTGCTGGCCGGGTGGCCACCGCTGCTGGCGCCGGTGCATGTGGTCATGCTTCAGCTGATCATTGACCCGGTGTGCTCGATCGTCTTCGAAAACGAGCCCGAGCGAGCCGACACGATGCGCCAGGCGCCGCGTCGCCAGGGGGCGCGCCTGCTGTCCAATCGCACCCTGGTGCAGGCCGCGTTGGCCGGTACCCTGGCGACCCTGATCGTATTGGGGCTTTATGCAGGCCTGCTGAGCAACGCCGTCGAGCCCGCGCTGGCGCGCACCTGGGCGTTCGTCGCGTTGGTCGGCGGCAACGTCGCGCTGATTTTCTGGGCGCGCGGTGCAGCGCCGCGGCGGCGTGCTGCCGATGCGCGCCGCCTCAATCTCGCGTTGTGGGGGGTAACGAGCGCCGTGACGCTGGTCATGCTGCTCTTGCTGCTCAGCCCGGCGGTGGCCCGGCTGTTCAATCTGGTCGCGCCCCTGGCGCCGTGAAGGATCGCTTCTATCAGTCCTTGACAGGCACCAGCAGCAGCGGCACCGGCGTCAAATGAGCGACGCGGCTGGCCACACTGCCGAGCAGCCAGCGCGCGATACCGCGCCGGCCGTGCATGCCGAGCACCATCAGATCGGCCTGCCATTGCTGCGCATCGCGCACGATCGCATGGGCAATATCGTCGTTGGTGGTCTCGGTGCTGATCATTGCCGTGTCGATGCCGCCGGGCGTGCCGCCCAGCAACTGGCGGGCGTTTTCGAGCGCTTGCTTGCCGTCGTCGACAAATGCCTCCTCCAGCATGTGAATTGGCACGAAGTCGGTCAGCCGCACGGCGCGATCGACCACGTAAACGGTGCGCAAATCGGTCTGGCCGCTGGTGAGGCGGGCCGCCTGGCGCAATGCCTGGGTGGCGCCCTTGCTGCCGTCGATCGCGCACAGGATGCGGCGCGGCGCGGCCAGCGGCGACGCATCGTATTGGGCCGGAACAACCAGAATCGCACAGCCCGCCATATGAGCCAGAGGCTCCGAGACCGTGCCCTCGACCCAACGCAACAGGCCGTGATGCTGGCGCGCGCCGACCACCAGCAAGTCGGCATGCCACGCGCCGGCGGCTTTTGTCAGCGCGTGCACGACGTCGCCGCCTTGCTTGGAGAGGTCGACAAGTTCGGTCTCGACAGTGCGGCCCTGCTGCGACAAAACGTCCTTGGCCTGATTGAGCGCATCGCCGGCGTCACGCAGCAGTTCGGCGCGCGCTGCGCTCAGCTCGTCGCCGACGAGCGGCGTGATCGGCAGCAGCACGCGGGGATTTTGCGCGACGCTCACCAGGCGGATGTGGGCCTCGGCCGGAAGCAAATGTTGGGTGTAGTTGACGGCATGCAATGACGCCAGCGACGCATCGACGGCGATCACCACCCGATTGAAGGGAATTGCCGCATTGCTTGCCTGACTCGGGGCGCCCATGATCGTTCTCCGTGAGGGGGGGGTCGACAACCGCATTAAAGTTAGCATACTGCGCCTGTCCGAGCCAGGTAGATTGATCCTGGTCATGGCGTGTGTGCGGCGTCGGAATGCGCCGTATCGAGCTCAATGCCATTGTTTCGCTGGTTGGATCAGCAACGCCGCCAGGCCTTGGG
>JAGXBI010000120.1 GCA_018971155.1 Burkholderiales bacterium | reverse complement strand
CGGAAACGGCTACCGCGATCCGCCAGGCGCGCGCGGGCTCGAAGACGCTCATGGAAGTCGACGAGGCGCTGTTCTAAAAGCCTGTCCGGTGCGGCGCTAACGCTCAGGCTGAAGCTGAGGCTGGGCCAGACAGCGCCGCCCACACTCCCAATCCGCTCGACATTGCATATCCGCTGGAGGAACAACGTGAGCAATTTCATTATTCGCAAGGTCGCCGTGCTCGGCGCCGGCGTGATGGGCGCGCAGATCGCAGCGCACCTGATCAACGCCCGCGTGCCCGTGCTGCTGTTCGATCTGCCCGCGAAGGAAGGCCCGAAAAACGGCATCGCGCTCAAAGCCATCGAGAACCTCAAGAAGCTCTCGCCCGCGCCGTTCGGCGTGAAGGAAGACGCGCAGTACATCACGCCCGCGAACTACGAAGACGACATCGAAAAGCTCGCGCAATGCGACGTCGTGATCGAAGCCATCGCCGAGCGCATGGACTGGAAGCACGATCTCTACAAGAAGGTCGCGCCGCACATTGGCCCGAACGCGATCTTCGCGACCAACACGTCGGGGCTGTCGATCACCGAGCTTTCGCAAGGCTTCGGCGACGATCTGCGCGCGCGCTTTTGCGGCGTGCACTTCTTCAACCCGCCGCGCTACATGCACCTCGTCGAACTGATCCCGACCGTGCATACGAAGCCCGCCATCCTCGACCAGCTTGAATCGTTCCTCACGAGCGTCGTCGGCAAGGGCGTCGTGCGCGCGAAGGATACGCCGAACTTCATCGCGAACCGCGTCGGCATCTTCTCGATCCTCGCAGTGATCGCCGAGGCGAAGAAGTTCGGTCTGCGCTTCGACGAAGTCGACGATCTCACCGGCAGCCGCCTCGGTCGCGCGAAGTCGGCGACGTTCCGCACGGCCGACGTCGTGGGCCTCGACACGATGGCGCACGTCATCAAGACGATGCAGGACAACCTGAAGGACGATCCCTTCTATTCCGTCTACGCCACGCCGCCGGTGCTGCAGGCGCTGGTGGACAAGGGCGCGCTCGGACAGAAAAGCGGTGCGGGCTTCTACAAAAAGGAAGGCAAGGCGATCAAGGTGCTCGACCCGGTCAGCGGCAACTATGTCGAGGCCGGCAAGAAGGCCGACGAGCTGGTGCTGCGCATCCTCAAGAAAGAGCCGGCCGAGCGCTTCAAGCTGCTGCGTGAGTCGACCCACCCGCAAGCGCAATTCCTGTGGGCGGTGTTCCGCGATGTGTTTCATTACATCGGGGTCTATCTGGAGCAGATCGCCGACAACGCACGCGACGTCGACTTCGCGATCCGCTGGGGCTTCGGCTGGAACAGCGGGCCTTTCGAGGACTGGCAGGCAGCCGGCTGGACCCAGGTGGCGCAATGGGTCAAGGAAGATATCGATGCCGGCAAAGCGCTGAGCAACGCCGCGCTGCCAGCCTGGGTGATCGACGGGCCGGTTGCCGAGCAAGGCGGCGTGCATGGTGCGGCAGGCTCGTGGTCGCCGGCCAGGCAGGCATTCGTGCCGCGCAGTACCCTGCCGGTCTATCGACGCCAGGTATTCCAGGCGTCGCTATATGGCGAAGCGGGCGCGGATCCGCGCAGCTTCGGCAAGACCATCGAAGAGAACGACTCGGTTCGCCTGTGGGTCGATGACCGGGCGGGCGAGGGCGACGTACTGATCGTGTCGTTCAAGAGCAAGATGAACACCATCGGGCCGGACGTGATCGATGGATTGCTCAAGGCCGTGACGCTGGCCGAGCAGCAGTACAGGGGCCTGGTCGTGTGGCAGCCGACCTCGCTCAAGCTCGGCGCGCCCGGCGGGCCCTTCTCGGCGGGCGCCGACCTGGCCTCGGCGATGCCGGCGTTCATGATGGGCGGCCCCAAGGGGATCGAGCCGTTCCTCAAGAAGTTCCAGGATTGCATGATGCGCATCAAGTATGCGCAGGTGCCGGTGGTTCCCGCCGTGTCGGGTATCGCGCTGGGCGGCGGATGCGAGCTGATGCTGCAAAGTGCCAAGCGAGTGGTCGCGCTGGAGAGCTATATCGGCCTGGTCGAAGTCGGCGTCGGCCTGGTGCCGGGCGGCGGCGGCCTCAAGGAAGCGGCGCTGCGCGCCGCGGCGGCAGCCGAGGCGGCCGGCAGCACCAACTATCTGGAATTCGTCAAGAACGCCTTTCAAAACGCTGCGATGGCCAAGGTCTCCGGCTCGGCGCTCGAGGCGCTCGAGATGGGTTACCTCAAACCGTCCGACACCGTCGTATTCAACGTGCACGAGTTGCTGTCGGTGGCCTGTAACGAAGTGCGCGCGCTGGCAGCGAGCGGTTACCGCCCGCCGCTCAAGCCCGCCGGCATTCCGGTGGCGGGGCGTTCGGGCATCTCTACCATCAAGGCGCAACTGGTGAATATGCGCGACGGCAATTTCATCTCGGCGCACGACTTCCTGATCGCCTCGCGCATTGCCGAAATCGTATGCGGCGGCGACGTCGAGGCCGGCAGCCTGGTCGACGAAGACTGGCTGCTCGCCCTGGAGCGCCGTGCCTTTATCGATTTGCTGGGAATGCCCAAAACCCAGGAACGCATCATGGGCATGTTGCAGACCGGCAAGCCGGTGCGCAACTGAGCCCCGCCCATTGGAGACAGTCATGAGCAAACAACTGCAAGACGCCTATATCGTTGCCGCCACGCGTGCGCCGATCGGCAAGGCCCCCAAGGGCAGCTTCAAGCATCTGCGTCCGGACGACCTGCTGGCAACGATTTTGCGCAGCGCCGTCGGCCAGGTGCCGGAGCTCGACACCAAGCTGATCGAGGACATCATCGTTGGCTGCGCGATTCCCGAGGCGCAGCAGGGCCTGAACGTGGCGCGTATCGGCGCGTTGCTGTCGGGCTTGCCGACCAGCGTGGCAGGTGTCACGGTCAATCGCTTTTGCGCCTCCGGCTTGACGGCCGTGGCGATGGCCGCAGACCGCATCCGCGTCGGCCAGGCCGACGTGATGATCGCGGCCGGCGTCGAGAGCATGAGCATGGTGCCGATGATGGGCAATACCCCGTCGTTGTCGCCGTCGATTTTCGAGCGCGACGAGAACGTCGGCATTGCCTACGGCATGGGCCTGACGGCCGAGAAGGTGGCGCAGCAATGGCAGATCAGCCGCGAGGCGCAGGACGAGTTTTCGCTGGCCTCCCACCAGAAAGCGCTCAAGGCGCAGCAGGCGGGCGAATTCAACGACGAAATCACGCCGATCGAAGTCATCGAGAAATTCCCCAATCTGGCCAGCGGGCAGATCGATCTCAAGAAACGGCTGCTGTCGCTCGACGAGGGGCCGCGCGCGGATACCTCGCTCGAAGGGTTGGCCAAGCTGCGGCCGGTGTTCGCCAACAAAGGCTCGGTCACGGCGGGCAATAGCTCGCAGACGTCGGACGGCGCTGGCGCGTTGATTATCGTCAGCGAAAAAATCCTCAAGCAATTCAATCTGACGCCGCTGGCGCGCTTCGTCTCGTTCGCGGTGCGGGGCGTGCCGCCGGAGATCATGGGCATTGGCCCCAAGGAGGCAATCCCCGCCGCCCTGCGCGCCGCCGGCCTGTCGCTCGATGATATGGGCTGGATCGAGTTGAACGAGGCGTTTGCCGCGCAGTCGCTGGCGGTGATCAAGGACCTCGGCCTCGATGCGAGCAAAGTCAACCCGGTCGGTGGCGCCATCGCATTGGGGCATCCGCTGGGCGCCACGGGTGCGGTGCGCTCGGCCACCGTGGTGCACGCCTTGCGGCGGCATAACCTCAAATACGGGATGGTGACGATGTGCGTGGGAACCGGCATGGGAGCCGCCGGTATTTTCGAGCGCGTCTGAGCGCATTTCGCATCGACGTCAACGGCTCGCTCGCGCGGGCCGTTGACGCTTCTGGAACAATAACGAGGGACAGCATGGACATCCTTATCGAGCGCAGCCATCACGTGCTGAGTATGACCTTCAACCGGGCCCACAAGAAGAACGCCATCACCGCCGCCATGTACCAGGCCCTGGCCGACGCGCTGACCGAGGCCGAGGCCGACAGCGACATACGCGCGACCCTGATCCAGGGCCAGGCGGATGTCTTTACCGCGGGAAACGACCTGGAAGATTTCATGAAGCACCCGCCGACCAGCCAGGATGCTCCGGTATTCCAGTTCCTGCATCACATCAGTCACGCCAGCAAGCCGATCGTCGCCGCGGTGGCCGGCCCGGCGGTCGGCGTGGGTACTACGTTGCTGCTGCATTGCGATTTGGTCTATGCGGCCGACAACGCCAGATTCTCGCTGCCGTTCACGCAACTCGGGTTATGCCCCGAAGCCGCCTCGAGCCTGCTGCTGCCGCGCTTGACGGGCTACCAGCGCGCCGCCGAAAAACTCCTGCTCGGCGAGCCCTTCGATGCGCTCGACGCGCATGCGATGGGGCTGGTCAATCGCATCCTGCCGGCTGCCGACCTGCTGTCGTTTGCCCAGGCCCAAGCAGCCAAATTGGTCCAACTGCCAGCCGCGTCGCTGCGCGCGACCAAGCGCCTTATGAAGGGCGATCAGCACGCCATGGTGGACGAACGCATCGCCGAAGAGGCGCTGGAGTTCGGCCGACGCTTGCAGGCACCCGAGGCGCGCGAGGCATTCACGGCATTTTTCGAAAAGCGCCGGCCTGATTTCTCGCGTTTTGTCTGAATGCGTTTGCCGATAGCGGCATACCTGAACCTGACCGGGAATCACTCGATGAATCATCAAGCGATATTGTGGCCGGTGGCCGCCCTCGTGTTGCTCAATATGATCGTTTGCGCAGCGCTGTTGCGCGAGCGCTTCACGGAGTTCGCCGCGCGTCGGTTGAACCCGCAAACGGCGGCAAGTCGCGCCAATATGGCCAAGGCAATGCTCCACACCCAGGCTGCCGACAACTACCAGAATCTGTTCGAAGCACCGGTATTGTTCATCGCCGCAGCGCTGGCGGCCTATGTAACGCATCAGGCCGATCACTGGCTGTTGCTGATGGCGTGGCTGTATGTAGCGCTGCGCTATGCGCACAGCGCGATTCACCTCACCTACAACAATGTGATGCACCGCTTCTGGGCGTACGGCACCAGCATGCTGGTGCTATGGGCGATGTGGGCGACACTGGCGCTGCACTGGTTGTCGGACGCGGCGAGCTAGTCGCCACCGCGCCGGGTGCGGGCTTATAGCGGCGTTACAGCGGCGGCAGCGGACGGCGCTTGCGGTGCTCGTCGGTGGCGACATAGGTCAGGGTGGCTTCGGTTACCTTGACGATTTCATGCGACAAACGGGTGCGCTGCGCATAAACCTCGACGTCGACGGTAATCGAGGTGGTGCCGGTCTTGATGATTTGCGCGTAGAAACTGAGCAGGTCGCCGACGAAGACCGGCTGCTTGAACAGAAATGAATTCACCGCGATCGTCGCGACCCGTCCGTTGGCGCGTTCGGTGGCCGGAATCGAGCCGGCGATGTCGACCTGGGCCATGATCCAACCACCGAAAACGTCGCCATGGACGTTGGCGTCGGCCGGCATCGGCATGACTCGCAGCGTGGGCAGCTTGTTCTCGGGCAGGGAAGGGAGGTTGGTCGATTCCATAGGGGGGATCCTGATTCAGAGGCGGTTGCGGGGGCCGTCAGCGCGAGGCTCCGGCTTCTGCGAGAATATACCCGTTTCTCATCTCAAAATCCCGACTCGATAAATCCATGCGCCGGTACGCCCACGCCGATTCGCCGCTTCCCTCGTCGCGTAGCAAGTCGCGCAGCGATTGGCAGATTCTTCGCTCGCTGTTTCCCTACCTGATCGACTTCAAGGGGCGGGTAGGCTTTGCTTTACTGTGCCTGATTGGGGCCAAGGTTGCCAATCTCGGCGTACCCGTGCTCATGAAGCATATCGTCGATCATCTGACCGGCTTCGCCCAACTCTCGACGCTGGCGCGCGCACAGCAAACGCCGGCGCTGGTGATGGTCGGTGGTGTCGGGCTGCTGGTCGTTGCTTACGGCGTCTTGCGGCTGTCGACTTCGCTGTTTACTGAATTGCGGGAGATTCTATTTTCCAAGGTCACGGAGAGCGCGGTGCGGCAAATCGCGCTCAAGGTGTTCCGGCATCTGCATTCGCTCTCGCTGCGCTTTCATCTGGAGCGGCAGACCGGCGGCATGAGCCGCGATATCGAGCGGGGCACGCGCGGCATCCAATCGATCATTTCCTATTCGCTTTACAGCATCTTGCCGACCTTGATCGAAGTCGGATTGGTGCTGGGCTACTTTTTTATTCATTACGACATTTTTTATGTCGTGGTGACGCTGGTGGCGCTGGCGCTCTATATTGCTTTCACCGTGCGGGTGACCGAGTGGCGCACGCATTTTCGCCGCACCATGAACGAACTCGACTCGAAGGCCAATACACGGGCGATCGATTCGCTGATCAACTACGAGACCGTCAAGTATTTCAGTAACGAAGACTTCGAGGCGCGCCGCTACGACGAAAATCTCAAGCGTTATCGCAACGCCGCGATACGCTCGCAGAATTCTCTGTCGGTGCTCAATTTTGGCCAGCAGGTGATCATTGCCGGCGGACTGGTGCTGATTCTCTGGCATGCGACCGGGGAGGTGATGAGCGGGCGCATGACGCTGGGCGACCTGGTGCTGGTCAATACTTTCATGCTGCAGCTGTACATCCCGTTGAATTTTCTGGGTGTGATCTACCGCGAGCTCAAGCAGGCTTTGACCGACATGGATCGGATGTTTTCGCTGCTCGACGCCAATCGCGAGGTGGCGGACGCCCCCGGCGCGCAGCCGCTGATTTGCCGCGGCGGAGAGGTGCGTTTCGAGCATGTCAATTTCGGTTATGAGCCGGCACGGCAGATATTGTTCGACGTCGATTTCAGGATCCAGGCCGGCACCACCACGGCGGTGGTCGGTCACAGCGGGTCGGGCAAGTCGACGCTGTCGCGGCTGTTGTTTCGCTTCTACGATGTCGGATACGCCGGCGGGGCCAACGCCGGCCGCATCACGATCGACGGGCAAGATATTCGCGAAGTGACGCAGGATTCGCTGCGCGCGACGATTGGGATCGTGCCTCAGGACACCGTGCTCTTCAACGACACGATCTACTACAACATCGCCTATGGCAATCCGTCGGCCGATCGCGAGGCGGTCATCGCCGCGGCGCGCGCTGCTCACATTCACGACTTTATCGAGAGCCTGCCCGCCGGCTATGAGTCAATGGTCGGCGAGCGCGGCCTGAAGCTCTCCGGAGGCGAAAAGCAGCGGGTCGCGATCGCGCGAACGATCCTGAAGAACCCGCATATCCTGATTTTCGATGAGGCAACGTCGGCGCTCGACTCGCGCTCGGAGCAGGCGATCCAGGCGGAGTTGCGGCAAATCGCGCAAGAGCGCACCACGCTGGTGATTGCGCATCGGCTCTCGACCGTGGTGCATGCCCAGCAGATTCTCGTGCTGGACAAGGGGCGCATTGTCGAGCGCGGCACGCACGAATCATTGCTGCAGGCCGGCGGGCTGTATGCGCAAATGTGGTGGCTGCAGCAACGGCGCGACGATCGGGATGACGAGATGGCAGCCGATGTAGCGCCGGCGGTAGCCGCATCGGCTTGAGCCTGCAACCGGGGAAGGGGCACCATGGAAATCAAATGGCTAGAGGATTTCGTGTCGCTGGCGAAGACACGCAGTTTCAGCCGCTCTGCCGAACTGCGGCACGTGACTCAGCCGGCGTTCTCGCGGCGCATCCAGGCGCTCGAGGCATGGCTCGGCAGTGAATTGATCGATCGCTCCAGTTACCCGACCAATCTGACGCCAGCCGGCGAAGTGTTCTACGAGCAGGCGCTCACCCTGCTGGCGCAGGCCCAGGAGGCACGAGCGCTGCTGCGCGAGCAGCGCTCGGCCGATGCCTCGGTGATCGATTTTGCCGTGCCGCATACGCTGTCGCTGACCTTCTTCCCCCGCTGGCTCGAGACCCTGGAACAGCGCGTGGGCAAGCTGCGCTGCCGGCTGCGGGCGCTGAATGTGCACGACGCGGCAATGTCGCTGACCGACGGCGGGTGCGATCTGCTGATGTGCTACTACCACCCGCGCCAGCCGCTGCAGCTCGATGCGGCCCGCTACGACAAGCTGATTCTCGGCGCTGAGTCCTTCGACCCCTACAGCGCAACGAATGCGCAAGGCAAGCCCTTGTACCGTCTGCCGGGTACGTCCGCCGCGCCGGTGCCGTATCTGGCCTATACGCCGAACGCGTATTTGGGGCGCATGGCCGATTTGTTGCTGGCCGATGCGGCCGCGGCGCCGCATCTGGACAAGTGCTACGAAACCGATATGGCCGAGGCGCTCAAATCGATGGCGCTGGCCGGGCATGGCGTGGCCTTCCTGCCGCACAGTGCCGTGACCGATGAGGTGAAGCAGGGGCAGTTGGTGCGGCTCGATGGCGCGACGCGCGTCGCATCGAAGGAGCGGGCGTCGAACGCCGCGGACCTGCATCTGGAGATGGAGATTCGCCTGTATCGAGACCGCCTGGCGTTCGGCGAAGCGCGCAGCCGGCGCGATCGCGCCAAGCGCGATGCGATGCAGGCACTATGGGAGGCCGTTAGTGCCATGACCGGTAGCGCGGAAACGCCGGATGATTATGCAAAAATTGCATAAAAGCATGTGAAATTGGCATTGGATTCTTGGCCCGGGTTTTTTTAAAGTGCGGCCAGTCGTATCGACAAACACAGCGTCGATGCGGCAACGCGAATCAGGATCACGAGTCCCGGCCCTTTGCCATCTCCTGGATGGCGGGGGCTGTCGCGGTAACCCAGATGCTGGAGATCACCGATGTCCCAAACCACCCATGCCTTGCCTTCCTACCTGCGACCCGACGACCTGGGTCCGTGGGGGATTTACCTGCAACAGGTCGATCGCGTCACCCCCTATCTTGGTTCGTTGTCGCGCTGGGTCGAGACCCTCAAGCGTCCCAAGCGCATTCTGATCGTCGATGTGCCGATCGAGCTGGACAACGGCACGATCGCCCACTTCGAAGGCTATCGAGTGCAGCACAACACCTCGCGCGGCCCGGGCAAGGGCGGCGTGCGCTTTCACCAGGATGTGACGCTGTCGGAAGTGATGGCGCTGTCGGCCTGGATGTCGGTCAAGAATGCCGCGGTCAACGTGCCGTATGGCGGCGCCAAGGGCGGCATCCGGCTGGATCCGCGCAAGCTGTCGATGGCCGAACTCGAGCGCGTGACGCGCCGCTACACCAGCGAAATCAATATCATCATCGGGCCGACCAAGGATATTCCCGCGCCCGACGTCAACACCAATGAGCAGATCATGGCGTGGATGATGGATACCTATTCGATGAACGAGGGATCCACCGCCAGCGGGGTCGTCACCGGCAAGCCGATTTCGCTGGGCGGCAGCCTGGGGCGTCGTGAAGCGACCGGCCGCGGCGTGTTCGTGGTGAGTTGCGAGGCGGCCCGGCATATTGGCCTGGAAGTGAAGGGTGCGCGCGTCATCGTGCAGGGCTTCGGCAACGTGGGTGGCATTGCCGCCCGCCTGTTCCATGAGGCCGGGGCGCAGGTGGTCGGCGTGCAGGATCACACCGGTACGATCTACAACGGCGGCGGCCTCGACGTGCCGGCGCTGCTCGCGCACGTGGCCGAGACCGGCGGG
>JAGXBI010000119.1 GCA_018971155.1 Burkholderiales bacterium | reverse complement strand
CGCGGCGCTGCTCGAGGCAAACACGATCATCGCCACCGCACAAAAGGAGCGCGAGCGCATCCTGCAGGAGGCGCAGCGGCAATACGAACAGAAGGAACTGCTCGGCTACCGCGACGGCGTGGCGCGCGGACAGCTCGAATACGCCCGCAAAGCCTTTGCCTCGGCGCTCGATTCGGCCAGTCAGCTGCGCGCGTTGAGGCAGACGATGGCCGACATGGTGGTGCGCGCGGTGACCGAATTGGCCGATGAACTCGAGCCGCGTCATCTGTTCGCCGCGGCCCTGCGGCGCATCGAAGCGCTGGTGCGCGACGAAGCGTTCGTGGTGCTGCGCGTGGCGCCGTCGCAGGAGGGCGCGCTGCGCGAGGCCCTGGCCAAGGTCTGGCAGCGTGACCTCAATGCGCAGCCGGTCAAGGTGGTGGCCGACCCGAGCCTGGCCGACACGGCGTGCGTGGCGCAGACCCCCTCGGGTGAAATCGACGCGAGCCTGGAGATTCAGATCGCAGCCTTGCGGCAGGCGATTTTGCAGCGGGAGGCGCCATGAACGAGAATGACGATTTTCCCGACGGCGAGGCGCTCGACGCGCCCGCCCTGGATGCCGACGGCGCTGCCATGCTGGCCGGCGACATGGCGCGGGCGTTGGAGCGCTTTTCGCCGTTGCGCATGCGTGGGCGTGTCAATCGCACCGTGGGGCTGCTGGTCAATGCGTCCGGCATCCAGGCCAGGCTCGGGGAAATCTGCGAGCTGCGCACGCCGGGCGAGAAGCCGTTGCTGGCCGAGGTGGTCGGTTTTTCACGGCAGAACACGCTGCTCACGCCGCTGGGCAGCGTGCATGGCCTGTCGCCTGCCACGGAAGTGCTCCCATCCGGACACAGCCATGCCTTCGAGGTCGGGCCGGCGCTGCGCGGTCGCGTGCTCGACGGTCTGGGCCAGGTGATCGACGAACGCGGCGCGCTGGCGTGCGAGCGGCGCGTGACGACCTACGGCGAGCCAGTCAATCCATTGCGCCGACAGATGATCGCGCAGGCAATGCCCACCGGCGTGCGAGCCATCGACACGCTGCTGACGGTGGGGGTCGGGCAGCGCATGGGGATTTTCGCGCCGTCCGGATTGGGCAAGAGCACGCTGCTGGGGATGATCGCGCGCGGCGCGCAGTGCGATGTGATCGTGATTGGCCTGATCGGCGAGCGCGGGCGCGAGGTTCGCGAGTTTATCGAACACAACCTCAGCGATGAAACGCGGGCCAAGGCGGTGATCGTCGTGTCGACCTCCGATCGCCCGGCGATGGAGCGTGTCAAGTCGGCTCACGTGGCCACGGCGGTAGCCGAATATTTTCGCGACCAGGGGCTTAACGTGCTGTTGATGGTCGATTCGCTCACGCGCCTGGCGCGTGCGCAGCGCGAGGTCGGACTGGCCAGCGGCGAGCCACCGACACGGCGCAGCTATCCGCCGTCGACATTCTCGCTGCTGCCGCAGCTGCTCGAGCGCGCGGGGCAGGGCGAGCGCGGTTCGATCACGGCGTTCTACACGGTGCTGGTCGAGGGGGAAGCGGAGTCGGATCCGATCGCCGAGGAAGTTCGCTCGATCCTCGACGGTCATATCGTGCTGACGCACAAGTTGGCGATGGCCAATCAGTTTCCGGCAATCGACGTGCTGGCCAGTCTGAGCCGCGTGATGCCCCAGGTCAGCAGCGAGCGGCACCGGTACGCGGCAGGCCAGGTGCGCGCACTGCTGGCGAAATATCAGGATATCGAACTATTGGTGCAAATCGGCGAGTATCGGCAGGGCAGCGATCCGCTGGCCGACGCGGCGATTGCCGCCCGCGCTGACTTGCTGACGTTTCTCTCGCAGTCGCCCGAGCAGCTCGACGAGTTCAATAACGCGGTGGCGCGGCTGCACGCCCTGGCGGGTCAATATGGACGATAAGCTCGAGCGGCTGCGCCGCATTCGCGAACTCAAGCGCCGCTCGGCGCTCACGCGCGCCAATCAGCAGGATGCCACGGTGAGCCAGTCGCGCGCGGTGTACGCGCGCGCCCAGGCGGTGCTGGGGCGATGCATCGAGGGGCAGGCCAGCGAGGCCCAACGGCTGTCGGAGGTCATGAGCGGCACGCGCGCCACCGTGCGCGAGTTGCAGTATGCGGGGCAAAACGGGGCGGCGCTGCAACGGCTGATTATCCGCGCCAGTCAAAATGCGTCGCAGGCCAGTGAGCAGCTTCGGCACGAACAGGCGCGCCTGGACGAACTGCGACGTCATTTCTGGCGCGCCGAGGCCAACACGCGCAAGATCGACAAGCTCGACGAGCGGGTCGCGCAGCGCCTGGGCAAGCAGGAGGAGTTTCGGGCCGAGTTGGCGCTCGATGCGGCCGCGTTGCGGGCGCGTGCCGGAGCGGCCGCGCTGCTTGAGGACGATGCCGGTGACGACGCCGGCGCCGGCGCGACGGCGTCACTGGGCCTGCCGGAGTAGCCGGTGCAGACCCTGGCGTTTGCCGCGCAGCTGGCGACATTTCACGCGTTTCTGATCGTGATCGCACGGCTGGTGCCGATTTTCCTGATGTTGCCGGCATTTGCCAATCGCGTGGTGATCGGCATGGTGCGCAACGGCATTATCGCCGTGCTGGCGCTGGTGATCGTGCCGTCGGTCAATATCGGCGCGCTCGAGGCGCTACCGGCACTGGCGTGGTTCGGCATCGCGCTGAAGGAGGTGCTGATCGGCATGCTGCTTGGATTTACCTTCAGTATTTTCCTCTGGGCCTGCGAGAACGTCGGTCATTTGATCGATTTCCAGACCGGGTCCGGCAACGCCGCGTTTTTCGATCCGCTGTCGGGGCAGGAGAGTGGGCCCACCGCCGGGTTTCTCGGCTATTTCGCCATCGCGCTGTTCGTCACCGGCGGCGGCTTGCAGGCGATGCTGGGGATCATTTTCGAGTCGTACCGGGTCTGGCCCGTGACCTCGTTCTTCCCGCACATGCACGCGGCGCTCGACCAGTTCGTGGCGCGCCAGAGCGACTCGCTGATGGACTGGACGGTCAAGCTGGCGGCGCCGGTCATCATCGTGCTGCTGCTGGCCGAGCTGGGCATCGGGCTGATCGGGCGGGCCATGCCGCAATTCAACGTATTTCTCTTTTCGCAGCCGATCAAAAGCGCGCTCGCGTTATTGATGATGACGTTGTTCCTCTATTTCATTTTCGATGCGATGCGCAATTTTTTGCGACCCGGCAGTGATCTGCTGCTGATGCTGCACGCGATTCTGTAATGGCTGAAAAAAATCAGAAACCGACGCCCCGACGCCTGCGAGAAGCCCGCAAGCAGGGACAGGTGGTGCGCAGCCAGGACGTTACCTCGGCGGTGGTTTTCGTCGGCATGACATCGGCACTGGCGCTCGGCGGCGCGTGGCTGTTCGAGCACTTTTATCAATTGTTCAACATGGCCATGTCGGCCGTCGCGCTGCATCACCCGGGCACGCATATGGCGGCGGCCTATGGCGCCGCGCTGCACGCCTGGCTGAGCATGGGCCTGGCAATCATGGCGCTGTGCGGCGTGCTGGGCGTGGCCGGCGCGTTTGCTCAGGTCGGCGGGCTGATCGCCTGGTCGCGCATTCGCCCCGACTTGAAGCATCTGAATCCCGGCGAGGGTTTGAAGCGGATGTTTTCGATGCGCAACCTGATCTCCCTGGCCAAGACCGGCGCGAAGACGCTGTGCCTGGCGTTGCTGCTGTTCGTGGCCGTGCGGGGCATGTTGCAGGCGCCGCTCGATGCCGGTTATCTGGAGCCGATGCAGATCCTCGCATTGACCGCGCGGCTCGTCATGACCGTATTGGGATGGGCAGCGGTGGTGTTCGCGGTGTTCGCGGCGCTCGATTATGTGCACGAGCAGGCGGAATTCACCAAGAAGCAGCGCATGTCCATCGAAGACGTGCGGCGCGAATACAAGGAAACCGAGGGTGACCCGCGCGTCGCGGCACGCCGGCGCACGCTGGCGCGCGAGGCGCTTTTCAATGCGATGGAAGACCGGGTCCGGGCCGCGTCGGTGATTCTTTATTCGCCGCAACGTGCGATTGCGCTGTGGTACGTCGGTGCCGGCTCGCTGCCGCGCGTCATCCTGCGCGGCGAAGGGGAGGTGGCGGTTCGCATGCGCGAGCAGGCCGAGCGCAATCTGGTGCCCACGCTCGCCAATACCGGTCTGACCGAGAAGATTTTCGAACAGGTGCCGCTCGACCAGTATATCGACCGCACGCTGTTTCGCGAGGTGGCCGAGTTGCTCCAATGGGCACAGGGAGACCGCCCGTAGATGGGGCGAGCGTGACGCCATTGCGAAATCGGACCGCCCGCTGCCGGGCGGTTTTTTTTGCGGGACGAGCGCGGCGAAGCCGCCGGGCTCGAGCGGTGCGATGACGCGGTAGAACTAATGGCGGTAAGCTATGTCGGTCGAAAAGGATTGACACGACGCCGGAGAACGCCATGCCATCGAAGATAGAAGACTACGCGTTGATTGGGGATTGCCACACGGCCGCGCTGGTTGGCCGGGACGGTTCGATCGACTGGCTGTGTTGGCCGCGTTTCGATTCGAGCGCCTGCTTCGCCGCCTTGCTGGGCTCGGCCGATAACGGCCGTTGGCAAATCGCGCCGGTCGCCGAGCCGGCGAGGGTGCGACGCGCGTATCGCAAGGACACGCTGGTGCTCGAAACGGAGTTCGATACGCCCGAGGGCACGGTTGTGCTGATCGATTTCATGCCGCTGCGGGACAATACCGCCGACCTGGTTCGGCTGGTGCAGGGCAAGCGGGGGGCGGTGCCGATGCGCATGCACCTGACCTTGCGCTTCGATTACGGGCTGTCGATTCCGTGGGTTCGCAAGCTGCACGACGGCTCCGGCATCCAGGCCGTGAGCGGCCCGGACAAGGTTGCCTTGCGCACGCCCGTACGCCTGAGCGGGGCCGGTTTGAGCACGGTGGCCGAATTCACCGTGCGCGAGGGCGAGACGGTGCCGTTCGTCATGACACACGTCGAATCGCACCATTCGGTGCCGCGCTCGATCGACCCGCAGGCGGCGCTGCGCCAGACCACGCGATACTGGCAAGCCTGGGCGAGCCGCTGCGTGGTGGGCGGCGCCTGGGCCGAGCCCGTGCGGCGTTCGCTGATTACGCTCAAGGCACTGACCTACTCGCCGACCGGCGGCCTGGTGGCTGCGCCGACCACATCGCTGCCCGAACAGCTGGGAGGCGTGCGCAACTGGGACTACCGCTACTGCTGGCTGCGCGACGCGACGCTCACCCTGCTCGCGCTGATGAATGCCGGCTATTTCAGCGAGGCCGCCGAGTGGCGCCAATGGCTGGAGCGGGCGGCTGCCGGCAGCCCCGAGCAGATGCAGATCATGTACGGCCTGGCCGGCGAGCGCCGGCTGGCCGAATGGGAGGTCGACTGGCTGGCCGGCTACGAGGGATCGCGCCCGGTGCGCGTGGGCAACAACGCCGTCGGGCAACTGCAGCTCGACGTCTACGGCGAGGTGATGGATGCGATGTATCAGGCACGGGTGGGTGGGCTGTCGCAGGACGATACGTCGTGGGCATTGCAGTGTGCGCTGGTGCGTCACCTGGAAAAGATCTGGCGCCTGCCCGATGAAGGCATCTGGGAGGTGCGTAACGGCCGGCAGCATTTTACGTATTCCAAAGTAATGGCCTGGGTTGCCTTCGACCGGGCGATCAAAACGGTCGAGACGTTCGGGCTCGATGGACCACTCGAGCATTGGCGGGCGGTGCGCGACGAGATTCATGACGACGTGTGCCGTCACGGTTTCGATGCCAAGCGCGGGTCGTTCGTGCAGAGTTATGGTTCGCGCGAGCTCGATGCGAGCCTGCTGATGATTCCGGAAGTCGGCTTCCTGCCGCCGGCCGATCCCCGCGTGCAGGGCACGCTGCAGGCGATTCGGGAAGACCTGATGACGGATGGGCTGGTGCAGCGCTATCGCTCGCATCAAGCGGCCGATGGGCTGCCGGCCGGTGAGGGCGTATTCCTCGCGTGCAGTTTCTGGATGGTCGACAATCTGGTGATGCAGGGCCGGCGCGACGAGGCGCAGCAGTTGTTCGAGCACTTGCTGAGCCTGCGCAACGACGTCGGTTTGCTGGCCGAGGAGTACGATACCGTGCATCGGCGCCAGGTTGGCAATTTCCCGCAGGCGTTTTCGCACATCGCGCTGGTGCATGCGGCCTTGCGCCTGAGCGGCGACCGCGGCGAGAGCGTGATGCAGCGCGAGGACGAGCCGGCGCAGATCGCTTCGATTCACGAGGCTTGACCGCAGCCCCAACGGCACGAGACACCGCATGCGCATCCGCATTCTTTCCGACCTGCATCTGGAATTCAATTTTCCGCGCGAGATTCCCGAGGCCGACTGCGATCTGGTCGTGCTGGCCGGCGATATCTCGAACCGCGAGGCCGGTATCGAGTGGGCCGGGCGAACCTTTCGCCAGCCGGTGGTTTACGTGCCGGGAAACCACGAGTACTACGAGGGCGAGCTGCAAAGCGTCGAGCAGGCGATGCGGCATGCGGCCGCGCAATTCGGCCACGTGCATTACCTGAACCAGGACGTGGCGGTGTTTGCGGACCGGCGGGTCAGGGTGATCGGTGTGACGCTGTGGACCGACTATGGGCTTTTTGCGCACGTCGAGTCGGCCGACGCGATGCGCGCGTGCGCAAGCACGCTGGCCGATCATCGCTGGATTACGGTGCGTCCGGACGATGCCGCGACCAGGCCGTTCGAGCCGGCTGATGCGTTGCGGCTGCACCGCCGGCAATCCCAATGGCTGGCGCAGCGCCTTCGCGAGCCGTTCGACGGCAAGACCGTGGTGGTGACGCATCACGCCCCGCATGTCGGCAGCCTGCATCCGAGGTTCGCGCAGGACATCGTTTCGGCGGGGTTCGTCAGCGATCTGTCGGCGCTGATGGGGCCGGCGTGCCTGTGGGTGCACGGCCATACACACGATTCTTTCGATTACCCGGCGGGCGGCACGCGCATCGTCTGCAACCCGCGCGGGTATGTCGGCCGGCGCAGCGGCATCCCGGAGAATCCCCGATTCGACTGGACGCGCGTGGTGGAGATCTAGCCGCTTTGCAACGGCCTGCCGGGGGCGGTTGCGCCGGCCTGGAATCGGCCGGCGCGAATTCAGCCGATCACGATGTATTTGATCAGGAACAGGATGGCGACGCACCAGGCGGCGGGATGCACTTCCTTGTAGCGGCCGGTGAACAGCTTGAGCACCGCGTAGGCGATAAACCCGAACGACAGGCCGTTGGCGATCGAGTAAGTGAACGGCATGGCCAGCGCGGTGAGCGCGGCCGGCGTGGCCTCGGTCACATCGTCCCACTGCACATCGAGCAGTTCGCGCAGCATCAGGCCGGCCACATACAGCAGGGCCGGCGCGGTGGCATAGGGCGGCACCGACGCGGCCAGCGGCGACAGAAACAGCGCGGCAAGGAACAGCACAGCGATGGTCAGCGCCGTCATGCCGGTGCGCCCGCCCGCCTGCACGCCGGAGGCGCTTTCGATGTAGGCGGTGGTGCTGCTGGTGCCCAGCAGCGACCCGAAGAATATCGCGATGCTGTCGGCGAACAGCGCGCGGCCCAGGCCCTTATACTGAGTGCCTTCGAGCAGGCCGGCACGGCGTGCCACGCCCATGAGTGTGCCGGTCGCATCGAACACCTCGACCAGCACGAAGACCAGGATGACGTGCAGGAAGCCGGTGTGCAGCGCGCCCCGGATGTCGAGCTTGAAGAAGGTCGGCGCGAGGCTCGGCGGCATGGCGACCACCCCGGCGAAATGGTTCAGGCCGAGCACCATGCTCAGCACGGTGACCGCGAGAATGCCCAGCAGGATGGCGCCCTTGACGCGCAACGCGTCGAGCACGGCGATCAGGAAAAAGCCGAAGATCGCCAGCAACGCCTGCGGCGAGTGCAGGTTGCCCATGCCGACCTTGGTGGCCGGGTTGGCGATCACGATATCGGCGTTGCTCAGCGCGATGATGGCCAGGAACAGGCCGATGCCGGCGGCAATTGCGCTGCGCAGCGATTTCGGCACGCCGGCGATCAGCCACGAGCGGATGCCGGTGACGGTCAGAACGATGAACACACATCCCGAGACGAATACAGCCCCCAGCGCCTGCTGCCAGGAATAACCCATCGCACCGACCACGGTGAAGGCAAAAAAGGCGTTCAGCCCCATGCCCGGCGCCATGCCGATCGGGTAGTTGGCGACGAATGCCATGATCAGGGTGCCCAGGGCGGCGGCCAGGCAGGTCGCCACGAACACCGCGTTCTTGTCCATCCCGGTGCCGGAGAGAATGGTCGGGTTGACGAAGATGATGTAGGACATCGTCAGGAAGGTCGTCAAGCCGGCAATGACTTCGGTGCGGGAGTTGGTGCCGTGTTGTTGGAGTTTGAATAGACGTTCGAGCATGCGGGGCTCCTCGGGTTCTTATCGTTTTTCCGGCCGGATGTCGGCATGCGTCGGGAAGACGCATGCCGCAGTGCGCTCAGTGCAGCACTTGATTGATGGCCAGCACGGCCACCGAAGCGAACAGGCAATAGTAGCCGAACAAGTGCCAGCGCCCGTGTTCGAGCCATTGCGACAGCCATTTCAGCGCCACCAGACCGGCCAGGAAGCTGAATACCATGCCGACCAGGCTTGGCCACGCGAGGGTGTAGAAAGTGCCGTTGAGCGCCAACGAACTGCCGCTGTGTTTGACCAGGCGATACACCTCGCGCAGGATCACCGGGGGCGTCAGCACGACGGCCAGCGCGAAGCTGAATTCCTCGAGGCGAGCCTTGTCGATGCCGAGAAACAGGCCCATCGAAATGGTCGAGCCCGATCGGGAGAAGCCGCGAAACGGCAGGCAAAGACCCTGAATCGCCCCGATCCAGGCCGACGCGCGATTGTCCAGCGACTGCGGAGGCGCATACGACTGCCGCTTGCCCGACAAAATGATCATGATGCCGGCCGCGGCCAGGCCCGAGGCGATGATGTAGACATTACCGAACAGTTGTTCGACATCCGAGTGCTTGGCACCGCGCAGGATCACGCGCTCGATCAGGAACATGAGCGCGAGTCCGATGACGCCGGTGAAGGCGGTGGCCAGCACTACTTGTTTGACGATGCGCCAAAAGGCCGGCCAGGACGAGAAGTAGCGTTCGCGCCAGGATTTCCAGAAATAAACGATGACCGCGAACATCGTGCCGGTATGGAGCATGACGAGAAACAGCGTCATTTGTGGGGCGGTCGGATTCAGCCCCATCATTTTCTCGGCCAGGATCACGTGCGCGGAACTCGATACCGGCAGCAGTTCGCAAACGCCTTGCACGATTGCCAAAATCAGAATTTGCAGAAATGTCATCGGACTCGTCTCGGTTGAATATGGTACGGGATTCTAGCAGGGTGTAGAAAAGCTTAGCCAGCCGGTTTGGGCCGGAGGAGGTCCGCATGAGGCCGAATTTTCTTAATGGATCCTCATTCCTGGAATTCGTGGCTTATTCGACAATTTCCCGTAGGAATTGCCATTTACGCGGCATGGCCCGTCGGAAAGACTACGTCTTTCCCGAATTGAGGCAGAGGCTCTCCGAGTAAAAAATCGTGGTAAGGAGCGGGCGCTTTTGCCCAGGCTCGTCTGTGATATCGGGAGAGTGAGCGATGTTGATCATGCCGGCGGATGGA
>JAGXBI010000118.1 GCA_018971155.1 Burkholderiales bacterium | reverse complement strand
ATCCTGATTTACAGCCCCGAAGAGCAGTGCCAGCGCTGGGTCGCCGGCTTTGCCGCCGCGCTGCCCGAGGCGCGCGTGCGGGCCTGGGCGCCGGGCGAGCGCGGGCATGCCGACTACCTGATACTGTGGCGGCCGACCGCCGACGTGCTGCGCCATCGCCGGGGACTCAAGGCAGTCTTCAATCTGGGCGCCGGGGTCGACGCCGTGCTGGCGCTGCTGGCGCAGGAGCCCGGCCTGCTGCCGCCGGAGGTGCCGCTGGTGCGGCTCGACGACGCCGGCATGGGCGCGCAAATGGTCGAGTACGTCACGCATGCGACGCTGCGCTATTTCCGCCGCTTCGACGCCTACGACAGACAACAGGCCCAGGGCGTCTGGCAGCCGCTCGCGCCTTACCCGCGCGAACAGTTCGCCATCGGCCTGCTCGGGCTGGGCACGCTGGGCGCACAGGTGGCCACGGCGCTCGCCCGCTTCGGTTTTCCGGTGCGCGGCTGGAGCCGCACGGCCAAGACCCTGCCCGGCGTGACCTGCTTTGCCGGCGCCGCCGGACTTGGCGATTTTCTTGCCGGCACGCGCGTGCTGGTCAATCTGCTGCCGCTCACCGCCGATACCGCCGGGCTGCTCGATCGCCGCGTGTTCGACCGGCTGGCCCGGGGCGCGTACCTGATCAACGTGGCGCGCGGCGAGCACCTGGCAGAAGACGACCTGCTGGCGGCGCTGCGCAGCGGGCAACTGGCCGGCGCGACGCTCGACGTGTGCCGCACCGAACCGCTGCCGGCCGGGCATCCGTTCTGGCATACGCCGGGATTGACGCTGACGCCGCACATCTCGGCACTGACGCTGCATGAAGAGACGATCGAACAGATTTCGCGCAACATCCGCGCCATGGAGCGCGGCGAGCCGCTCGCCGGCGTGGTCGACCGGCAACGCGGCTATTAGAGGCCATGCATGACAGACATTGCGCCCGGCGTCCGCCGGCGCGCCGAACAGGAGGCAAATATGAGTGCGACGCAGTTACCCCGGCAGGTCAAGGTCATTGAAGTCGGACCGCGCGACGGCCTGCAGAATGAGAAGCAACTGGTGCCGCTGGCCACCAAGATCGAACTGGTCGACCGGCTCTCGGCCGCCGGTTTCGCCAACGTCGAGGCCGCCTCGTTCGTCTCGCCCAAGTGGGTGCCGCAAATGGCCGACGGCGCCGAGGTCATGGCCGGCATCGCGCGCCGCCCCGGCACCATCTACTCGGTCCTCACACCCAACATGAAGGGCTTCGAGGGCGCGCTGGCCGCGCGCGCCGACGAGGTGGTGATCTTCGGCGCCGCCAGCGAAGCTTTCTCGCAGCGCAATATCAACTGCTCGATCGCCGAGAGCGTAGCCCGCTTCGCGCCGGTCGCGCGCGCGGCCAAGGATGCCGGCCTGCGCCTGCGCGGCGCGATCTCCTGCTGCCTGGGCTGCCCCTACCAGGGCGAGGTGCCGGTCGCCGCGGTGGTCGACGTGGTGCAACGTCTGCAGGCGCTGGGCTGCGACGAAATCGACATTGCCGACACCATCGGCGTGGGCACCGCCGGGCAGACGCGCACGGTCATCGAGGCGGCCGCCAAGGTATTTCCGATCGAGCGCCTCTCGGGCCATTTCCACGACACCTACGGGCAGGCGCTGGCCAATATCTACGCGGCACTGCTCAGCGGCATCACGATTTTTCATTCGTCGGTGGCCGGCCTGGGCGGCTGCCCCTATGCCAAGGGCGCGACCGGCAACGTCGCCACCGAAGACGTCCTGTACCTGCTGCAGGGCCTGGGCATCGAGACCGGCATCGACCTCGAGCAGGTCGTCGAGACGGGCGACTTCATCTCGCAGGCGATCGGGCGCGCCAACGCCTCGCGCGCCGGCCGCGCGCTGCTCACCAAGATGCGCGATCGCGCCGCGGCCGCCAGCGCATGAATCCAGCCAGCACGCCTGCCATGAATATCGATACCTCCCTGCCCGAGAGCGCGCAACGGGTCGCGCGCCTGCTCGCCGAAGCCGGTCACGACAAACCGGTGGTGATGCTGCCGCAAACCGGCAAAACCTCGGCCGAAGCAGCCGCCGGCCTGGGCTGCGACGTGGCCCAGATCGCCAAGTCGATCATCTTCCGGCGCGCCGCTGACGACGCCCCGGTGCTGGTCATCGCCAGCGGGGCCAACCGGGTCGACGAACGCAAGGTCGCCGCGCAGGTCGGCCCGCTGGCCAAGGCCGATGCCAAGTTCGTGCGCGACAAGACCGGCTATGCGATCGGCGGCGTGTGCCCGATCGGCCATCTGACACCACCGGTGATGCTGATCGACGCCGATCTGTTCGCGCTCGACAGCCTGTGGGCCGCCGCCGGCCATCCCCATGCGGTGTTCAACCTGAGTCCGCAGCAGCTCGAGGCGATGACCGGCGCGCCGGTGGCCGACGTCGCGCTGCGCGATTGACCGATCCTTCATTTAACCCTTTTGCTGGAGATTCGCCGATGCAAGCTGCCCTGCAACCCGGCTTCGCGTTCGAATGGACTTACCAGGTGCCGCGCAAGGCCCTGGTGCCCGAACTGTACGACGACATCGCGCCATGCCGCGAGATGCCGGCGGTGCTCGCCACCGGCTACATGGCCGGCATCATGGAATGCGCCTGCCTGCAGGCGATCCAGCCGTACCTCGACTGGCCGCAGGAGCAGTCGCTCGGCACGCTGATCTCGTTCTCGCATCTGGCCGCCACGCCGGCCGGCGACACCCTGCGCATCCAGGGGCGGCTGGTCGAGATCGACGGACGCCGGCTCAAATTCGAAGTCGAAGCCTGGGACGGCCTCGACAAAATCACCGAAGGCGTGCACGAACGCATGCTGGTCGATAACACGCGCTTTCACACCAAACTGCGCGAGAAGGCCGACAAGCTCGGCCTGGCTATCTGATACCCCGCACCCCATGTCGTCCCGCCCCGCCGCGCCATCGCAAGTGCCGCCTTCTTCGCCGGTGCCGTCGCCCTGCACCAATATCTGCCGGATGAACCCGGCCACCGGCTGGTGCGAAGGCTGCTGGCGCACGCTCGACGAGATCGCCGCCTGGTCGACGCTCTCCGAGGCAGCCAAGCGCGACGTGTGGCAGGCACTCGACGCCCGGCGTGCGCAGCATGCGCGCGAATCCTTCTGACACCGACTCGATAACCCATGGGACGCATCGTTCAAATCGGCGAAACCTTCTGCGACACGTTCTCGTTTACCGCCGAGAACATCAAGACCTTTGCCCGACTGGCCAACGACAACAACCCCCTGCATCTGGACGACGACTACGCCGCCGCAAGCCGTTTCGGCGGATTGATCGCCTCGGGCACCCAGCCGATGTCGTATTTCTGCGCGATGCTGGCCACCCACTACTCGATCGATCGCCAGCCGCTGGGCCTGGAGTTCGACGTGCGGCTGAAGAAGGCGGTCGGCGCCGGCGACACCGTCACCATGCAATGGACGGTGGACGAGGCGGTATGGAAGGACAAGCTCGGCGGCGACATCGTCACGCTGCACGGCAGCGCCATCAACCAGCGCGGCGAAACGGCCCTGCTGGGCACCGCCACGATTCTCGTCTGCCCGCGCTCACAGCCCGGCACCGAGCCCGCATGAGCACACCGCCGCTGCCAGCCTCGATGCGCGTGCTGCAGCGCGGCTGGCTGTCGTCCAACAACATCCTGTTCCTGGACGAAGAACCGACGCTGGTCGACAGCGGTTATGTTTCGCATGCCGAACAGACGCTCGCGCTGGTGGAAAACGCACTCGCCGGATACCCGCAAGGACTCAGGCGAATCATCAATACGCATCTGCATTCGGACCACTGCGGCGGCAACGCGCTGCTGCAGCAGCGCTACGGCTGCCGCACCCTGATCCCGGCCGCCGAGGCCGATGTCGTGCGCGACTGGGACGAAGCGCGCCTGAGCTATCGGGCCACCGGGCAGCAATGCGCGCGCTTTGCCTTCGACGGCACGCTGCGGCCAGGCGACACGCTGACGCTCGGCCACCTTGCCTGGGAAGTGCTGGGGGCGCCGGGTCACGACCCGCACTCGCTGATGCTGTACTGCCCGGCCGAGGCCATTCTGATTTCCGCCGACGCCCTGTGGGAAAACGGCTTCGGCGTGATCTTCCCGGAACTCGACGGCGCTTCGGGTTTCGCCGAGCAGGCCGCGGTGCTCGATCTGATCGGCCGGCTCGATGTGCGCTGCGTGATTCCCGGGCACGGTGCGCCGTTTGGCGAGCCCGCCCGCGCGCTCGACATCGCACGCGGCCGGCTGGCCTACCTGCGCGCCGACCCACGCCGCAATGCCCGCAACGCGCTGAAGGTGCTGATCGTATTCCGGCTGTTATCGGCGCGCCAGCTCGCGCGGGCAGAGCTGCAGGCAATGCTCGCTCAGGCGGATGTGATGCGTGCGGCCGCCGCGATGCTGGCGCCGCCCGCGGATTGGCCGGCGTTGCTCGATGAGCTCTGCGGCGAACTGGCACGCGCCGGCGCGGTTCGACTCGATGGCGACACCGTGAGCGCCGCCGGGCAACCTTGACTTAAGTCATGGCAATCGCGCGTGGGCGTGATAACCGATCAAAAAAAAGCATCGAATTGAGAGATAATCCGCGCAAGGGGCCCCTAGTTACTGCGACCACCGCGTACCGGTACTGAACGAGCGTCCCAATCGAAATGGGCCGCCGCCATGAAAACCAGTAAAGGGAAAGCGAAGCTTCGCCTGGCCGAAGACGCGCCCCCGCCACACTCCCCGACCGAGCCGCCTCCCGCGGCGTCGAGTCCGCCGACCACCGGCAAAGCGCTGGCCGGCAGGGGCAAAGGTTTTGCCCGCCGGATCTATCGGCTGCGCACGATGGGATGCGCGATCGGCTTTTTCTGCGTCGCTGGCGTGTTTCGCCAGTTGCACGCCGCTCCGTGGCTGTGGGCGCTGCTCGTGTTCCACGGCTACCTCTGGCCGCACCTCGCTTATCGCCTTGCGTTGCGCGCCCGCGTGCCCTATCGGGGCGAGCGCCGCAATCTGATGATCGACGCGGCATTCGGCGGTTTCTGGGTCGTCGCGATGCGTTTCAACCTGCTGCCAAGCCTGGTGCTCATCACCATGCTGTCGATGGACGATATCGGCGCAGGCGGCCTGGCGCTGTTCTGGCGAGGCCTGATCGCGCACGCGGCGGGCGCCGTCGTCGGCGCCGGCGTGCTCGGCCTGCACGTTGCCCCGACCTCCGACATGTTCAATATCGTGACCTGCCTGCCAATGCTGGTGCTTTATCCGATCGCGCTGGGGCAGGCGACCTACGAAATGTCGCAAAAGCTCGCCCAGCGCACCCGCGAACTCGAATACCTGAACCAGCACGACGGGCTCACTGGCCTGTTCAGCCGCTTCTACTGGGAAGTCTGCCTGGCCAGAACCTTCGATGAGTGTCTCGCCAGCGGCCGGCCCGCCTGCCTGATCATGCTGGATCTCGATCATTTCAAGCAGATCAACGATACGCATGGCCATCTCGCCGGCGACCTGGTGCTGCAGAAATTCGCGGGAACGCTGCGCGAGAGCCTGCGCAGCGAGGACATCATCGGCCGCTATGGCGGCGAGGAATTCGGCGTGATCCTGCCCGGCGTGAACGCCGACCAGGCGGAGCCGATCATCGACCGGCTGCTCGCCAGGCTGCGCGCGCAAACCAGCCTCGATCGGGAAATGCCGCCCGGCTGCACCGCGAGCGCCGGCATAGTCGCCTTTTCCGCGGGATTCCCCAACCCCGACGCCTGGTTGCAACAGGCCGACCACGCGCTGTATCAGGCCAAGCGCCTGGGCCGGGATCGCCTGGTGGTCTGTTGAGCAGGCCATCATGCCTGGCTCGGCGCCACGCCGGCGACCTCGGTCCGGCGCGCCGGGTTCAACCCTGCTCGCGTACCTTCGCGCGCTGGCGATGCGCCGCCACCTTGGCGCGATTGCCGCAGATTGCCATGCTGCACCAGCGACGCGCGTGAGCGCGCGTGTGATCGGCAAACAGCAGCGTGCAGCGCGGCCCCTCGCACGCCTTCACGTAGGTGAAATCCTGCTCGCAGACCAGTCGCGCCAGCGCCTCGGCGATCGGCATCAGCAACGACGCTGGGGATTTCCAGCGGCGGCGCGAACGTAGCGTCAAGGCCGCGCCTCCGTCTGCCGCGCCGGCCACGACTTCGCCAAATTGATCGTCCTGCGCGAGCAACCGGTTCAGCGGCTCGATCTCGCTCAATTCAACGGTATCCAGCGGCCGTCCCTTGCGTTTGCCGACGAAGGCGCGAAACCACTCGCGCAGTGCGCGCGCCTGCGCCGCCACTTCGTCCAGTTCGGCTGGCGCGGCCTGCGAGCGCATCTCGGCAAGCACTGAAGCCGGCACCAGATTCGCCTGGGCCAGCCATGCCAACAAGCCTTCGCCGTCGGCGAGCCAGTCGACCGGCTCGTCCACCGGCGTGGCAACCGAATTCAGAAAGTCGAGGCCCGGTGCATCGGCCACGAATATCGCGGGAATCTGGCGGTAGTCCATTGGGGCAACGAGGAAGGAAAAATGATAAGAAAATTGTAACCCCTAAAAACAGCCTTGACAAGTTACCAATTGATTGAGTAACCTTTAAAAAACACAAATAGAGGTTACACATTTGCGGTACGTCACGGTCTCCGGTAACGGCCGCCTTTCTCCAAAGGAGCAAGACATGTCTGTGAATAACGTAAGCGTTGTACTGGCGCACGGCGCATGGGCGGATGGATCGAGTTGGCGCAAGGTGATCGATATGCTGCGGGCGCAGCATATCAATGCCGTCGCAGCGCCCTTGCCGCTGACCTCATTGAGCGAGGACGTCGCCGCGCTCGAGCGCACACTCGAGCGAATCGATGGCCCGGTGGTGCTGGCCGGTCATGCCTACGCGGGCGCCGTCATTGCAGGCGCCCGCAATGAGCGCGTCGCGGCGCTGGTGTATGTCGCGGCGCTCGCGCCCGACGAGGGCGAAACCGTGGCCGACATGTTCTATCGCGCCGAGCCCCACCCGCAAGCCCCCCACCTGGCGCCCGATCGCCATGGCCTGATCTGGCTGCCGCACGAAGCGTTCGCGACGGCGTTTGCTCAATATGCTTCGCCGCCTGAGCTATCGGTGCTCGCAGCGGTACAGCGCCCCATCGCGGCGGCATGCATCGGGCAGGCGCTCGAGCGCCCGCTCTGGCGCGACCGCCCCAGTTGGTTTCTGGTCGCCGGGCAGGACCGGATGATCCACCCCGAGACACAGTCCTTCATGGCGCGCCGCATGGGTGCGCGCATCCATGCGCACCCGGTCGATCACACGCCGATGGTCAGCGCGCCGGGCGTCGTCACGGACCTCATTGTCGAAGCAGCCCGGACCATCTCAGCCAGCTAGCGACCTCACGACCTGCATTCCCCGCAATTGGGTGCCGCGTTTGGGTGCCCGTATCTCCCCTCCGTTACTTTTCTTTGGGATGAAAATCATGACTGCCATTACCTATCGCCATGCCGACGTCGACGGTTTCAAGGTGTTCTACCGCGAAGCGGGCCAGCCGGGCGCGCCGAAGCTATTACTGCTGCACGGCTTCCCGAGTGCGAGCCATATGTTTCGCGACCTGATCCCCGAACTCGCGGACCGCTTCCACATCGTCGCACCGGACCTGCCCGGCTTCGGACAATCGGATATGCCCGGGCGCGATCGGTTTGCCTACACGTTCGACAATATCGCCAAGGTCATCGGGCGCTTCACCGAAGTGATCGGCTTCGAGCGTTTCGCGGTTTATGTGTTCGACTATGGCGCACCGACGGGCTTCAGGCTCGCGCTCGAGCACCCCGAACGAATCACCGCGCTGATTTCGCAGAACGGCAACGCCTACGAAGAGGGGTTGAGCGAGGGCTGGAATCCGATCCGCGCCTATTGGCAAGATCCGTCGCAAGCCAATCGCGAGGCGCTGCGCGCACTGCTCACGGACGAGACGACGGTCTGGCAGTACACGCACGGCGTGCCGAACCCGGCCAGCGTGTCGCCGGATGGCTACTCGCTGGACGCGTTTTACCTGAGCCGGCCGGGTGCGCACGAGATTCAACTCGATCTGTTCGGCGACTATCAAAGCAACGTCGCGCTGTACCCGGCGTTCCAGCAATATTTCCGGACCCATCAACCGCCATTGCTGGCCGTGTGGGGCAGGCACGATCCGTTCTTCTTGCCGGCCGGCGCCGAAGCATTCAAGCGCGACTTGCCCAATGCGGTGGTGCGCATGTTCGACACCGGGCATTTTGCGTTGGAGACGCATGCGGCACAGATCGGCGCGGCGATCGTGGATTTCCTGACACGTTGAGCCGCGGGCCGGGCAATGCGCAGCGCGGTTGCCCGGCCATTCACGGGGCTCCGGCGCCGCACTGGCACGCCAGCGCCCCAGTGCGGCCAGCAGCAAGAACACCCCCCGAAATCAATCGACGCTGGCACACACGGAGGCCACGCAAATGAGCGGCCATCACCATGCATCCCATGCCGGCAAGGCGGGATTTTTCGTCATTCTGGTCACCTCGACTTTCCTGATGGGGTCGAGCTTCGTGTCAGGCAAGATCCTGCTGGCGCAGGGGTTTGCTCCCATGTCGCTGGTGGGCTGGCGGTTTCTGGTCGCCGCGCTCGCCACCTTGCCGCTGGCGCGGCTCGACAACCGCTCGCTGCGTGCGGCCCTGGCGCCCCGCGGCATGCGAGCGCGCGATGTGGCCCTGGTTGCCCTGATCGGGCTGACACAAACCGCGGCGGTGATGGGCCTGCTGTTTCTCTCCATGCGGTCGATCTCGGCAGCCACGGCGGCGATCCTGCTTTTCACCAATCCGATCTGGGTAGCGGTGTTGGGTCGGCTGTTTCTCGGCGAGGCATTGCATCGGCATCGGGCCGCCGGCCTGTTGCTGGGAATCGTCGGCGTCGTGCTCGCGATCGGGCTGGGCGCCGGCACGCTCTCGTCCCCGGGCGCCTTGGCCGGCGAGCTGATTGGGCTGGCCTCCGCGGTGTGCTGGGCGGCCGCCACCATCGTCAACAAGCGTGCCAACCTGCCAATGGGCGCCTGGGCCTTGAGCTTCTGGCAAATGCTGATCGGCTCGGTCGCCCTGTTGGTCATCGCGTACGCTAGCGGCGAGCACTGGCCCGCAGCGGTCAATCCGACCCAATGGGGATGGTTTCTCTGGCTGTCGATCCCGGCCTCGACCGGCTCGTTCGGCCTGTGGTTCGTCGCGCTCGGGCAAGGCGGGGCCACCAGAACCAGCGGCTATCTGTTTCTCGCGCCGCTGTTTACCGTCGTGCTATCGTTTTTCTTGCTCGACACGACGTTGTCGTGGCTGCAGGCAGCAGGCGGCTTGTTGATCTGCGTCGCGCTGTGGTTGGTCAACCGCGAAATTCCTGCGCGCAGCGACCAGGAACGCATGAATGCGGCGCTCGCCGAGGGCGAAGCCTGAAGATGGCTGTCAGCGAGCGGCATGGTCCGGACACGACATGAGCACCGGCAACGTCCGAGCGTGTAAACTGCTGCCTTTTTCGACACAAGCAATATGGTGCAAGTCCCGCAACGTACAACGCCGGGCGCTCCGGCGCTGGTTCGCTTGCTGGCGCGGCTCGCGCAGCTCGACGTTGCCGAACCCGGGCAGTCTCTGGCGGACCGGCTCGGCCAATGGCTGAGCTGGACCGATGCCATTACGCTGTCCTCGGCGCTGAGCGCCCGGGCGCCGGC
>JAGXBI010000117.1 GCA_018971155.1 Burkholderiales bacterium | reverse complement strand
TCGGCATTGGAGACGGAGGCATCGAGGTCGGCCGGCAGCGCATAGGTTTTGCTCGTCGATCCGTCGTTGTCCGCCAGCACCGTCACGATGAGTGGCGCGTCGCCGTGAAGCGTGCGGGGAGGCTGCAGCAGGGTCAGGCCGGCATGCGCCCGGCTTGCCGCCAGCAGCGCGATGACTGTGTATGCGGCAGCGATGGCGCGCCGAGCGGCGCGCGATGTGCGTAAATCTGAAGCCATCGTTTTCCGTAATGAGGCCTCGTCGTGCTGCGCGAGGCGGGATGTCCGGCAGGGCGTCGAAAAACCGCTGCGCGTGCCTGACTCGGGAGCGGGCAGAGCTCGGAATCATCACATATACCGCGGATGCTCCGGTTCCTGCGCGCTGGCCTGCCCCGATTCAAACCCGTTTGCTGCGTGGCTCAGCACCCTGCTAAGCGATATCCGCATACCGGACGCACCGGTTGCGGCCAAGTGATTTGGCCCGGTAAAGGGCCGCATCGGCGCGGTGAAGCCAATGTTTGTCGTCGTCGCTGGCAATGAGTTCGGCGACGCCGGCACTGATGGTGAACTGGATCGCGCCCTCCGCGGTGGGCACGCTCATCTGGCAAACCGCCTCGCGCAAACGTTCGGCGGCCGCGAGTGCGATGGTCTCATCGCTATTGTCGAGGATAATGCCGAACTCCTCGCCGCCAATGCGGCCGCAGATATCCTCGCCGCGCAGCGTATTGCAGCAAAGGCGCACAAAGGCCGCGAGCACGGTATCGCCGGCCGCATGGCCCCAGGTGTCGTTGATTTGCTTGAAATGATCGAGGTCGACCAGGACCAGCGCGGCGCGGTGGCTGGTACCGGCCATTTCCTGTCGCAGACGCTTCAGAAAATGGCGGCGGGTCAGGCTGCCGGTCAGCGCGTCATATTTGGCTTCATGCTCCAGGGTCGCATTCAGCGCGAGCGTGGCCGCCAGGTGCCGCCGCCCGCGCGACAGATACAGCACCAGCAGTGTCGCCACCGCGCACAGGCTGACGAGCAGCGCGCTCAACAGGAACGTGTAGCGCCGGCGCTCGGTCTGGAACGTTTCGAGATCGGGGGTGGGCGTTACCGTGTAGACCGATAACCCGCCGTCGAGCACGCTGGTGATTTTGAGCAGATTCGGCGGGCCGTCACGCCCGAGCGTGACCAGCGGTGCATGGTCATCGGCAGGCAGCAGCTTTTGCACGGCGGCCGGTAGCGGCACGCGGTAGGGCGCGAGCGGCAGCGTCGCGAAGGTGGTGCGTTGATAGAGATCGGCCCGTTGCCAGACCGTCATCGACAATACCTTGGCGCCGGGCAATGCCTTGTCGACGAAGTTCGGGTCGTTCGCGAGAATGATCACGCCGTTGGGGTCGACGATAAACGACTTGCCGGTGTTGACCCAGTGCGCCATTTGCGCCAGTCCGAGTTTGACGACGATCACGCCGACGATGTCGCCGTTGCGGTAGACGGGCGACGAGAGAAAAATGCCGGGCGTACCGCTGATCCGGCCCACGCCGTACTGCTGGCCACGCCTGCCCTGCAAGGCGGCGCGAAGATAGTCGCGGTCGAGGTGACGCGTGCCGATCACGGTTTTCGGCTCGTAGTAATCGCTCGATGCGACACAATAGCCGTCCGGCGTATCCAGCCAGACGTGGGCCACGCCAAAGTAGACCTGAGCCGAATACACCAGCTGATTGAGACTCGCGAGATCCGGGTCGTCGAGCAGTCGATTGCGCGCCGCCTGCGGCGACAGATGCGCCAGCCCGCGTGTCGAGACGCGGGCCAGCCCATTGCGGATCTGTTCGACATGCGCCAGCAGTGACGGAATGCCACGCACCATCAGCATATCCTGGTCGATATTGCGCGCAACGTTATCCGACAAACGGTTGGAGAGATCGCGCTCCTCGACCAGTGAGCGCGACATGCGATGGCTCACCAGCGCGCTGGCCGACACCCGCGCCAGCAGCCAGCAAAGAAGGATTATCCCCACGGCGGCGAGCAGCGGCCAAAGATATTGCCATCTGGCCACCCGGCTGCGCATGCCGTCGCTGATGTCGTCCGATCCGATCGGATCGGACGAGGGCGGTGGGGGCGGTGAGTGCTTCAGGGTCGTCTGGGGTTGACCGTCAGTTGGTCGAACGTGCCAGCCAATCCCGGCCGCGCAGCAGGCCCTCCCAGTAGACCCATGGGAAGATGTGTTTCTTCATCACCCATGCGATGTGGTTTGCCTTGGTGCCGTCGAGCGGGAAAGTCGGCAGCAGCTTGCCGTTGTAACCGAATTCTGCAAGTACGACCTTACCGCGTTCGACCGTCAAGGGGCAGGCACCGTATCCGTCGTAGCTCGTGGGCAGGGTCTGGCCGTCGAGTGCGGCCAGCAGGTTTTCCGCCACCACCACGACCTGCTTGCGCACCGCAGCCGCCGTCTTTGCGTTGGATGCCGAGATCACGTCGCCCAGCGCGAAGACATTGGCATGACGCGCGCTGCGCAGGGTGTTCGGGTCGACGTCGACCCAGCCGGCCTCGTTGGCCAGCGCACTGGCGCGAATCACGTCGGGCGCGCTTTGCGGCGGCACCACGTGCAGCAAATCGAACGGCTTGTCGACGGTTTGCGAATTGCCGTCGGCATCCTTGATCTCGAAGCGAGCGATCTTGCGTTGGCCGTCGACGGCGCGCAAATGGGAGCCGAAGTTCAGGGCGATGCTGTATTTTTTCACGTACTCCATCAGCGCGGGCACGTAATCCTTGACGCCGAACAGCGCGGGGCCGGCCAGATGGAATTCCGTTTTGCACTGGTTCAACAATCCCTGACGTTGCCAGTAGTCGGCCGACAGATACATCGCCTTTTGCGGCGCGCCGGCGCATTTGATCGGCATCGGCGGCTGGGTAAACAATGCGTTGCCGCCACCGAATTCCTTGACCAGTTGCCAGGTATAGGGCGCGAGATCGAAACGGTAATTGGACGTGACGCCATTCTTGCCGAGCGTATCGGTCAGGCCGTCAATCGCCTCCCAGTTCAGCTGCAGGCCGGGGCACACGGCCAGGTACCGGTAATTCAGCTGCCGGCCGTCGGAGAGCATGACGCGGTTCTGTTCCGGGGCGAAGCCGGTCACGGCCGCCTGGATCCACGTGACGCCCGGGGGGATGCACTCGGCGGTGCGGCGCGCGGTTCTGGCGCTCTCGAACTCGCCGGCGCCGACCAGCGTCCAGGCGGGTTGATAGTAATGCGTGTCGCTGGGTTCGACGAGCGATATACGCAGTGCGGGCCGCCGTTTGCGCAAGCTGGCTGCCAGGCCGATACCCGCAGCGCCGCCACCCATGATCAGCACATCCGGAACGGCTTGAGGCGTTCCCTGCGGCGTGGCCGGATTCGGGGTTACATCGTGCGGCATGAAAAATCTCCTGAGAGAAAGCTGGCGGTTGCCAGCAATAAGGTGTCGTTGGTGTCGTTGTGAGCGCACATTGTAAATCAGGAGCGGCATGGGGCGGCCCGGTCGGGCGCCGGACCGTTTCGCCGCGCCGTTGGCGCGGGCTCAGCGCCGCGCGCGCGAGGGCATCGGAGGCGCGGGCAACTGTTTGAGGGCATCCTCGGCGGCGCGCATGGCCTGCTCGATTCTTTGCTGCAGCCATTGTTGCGCCTTCGCGCGCGCCGGCGCGCCGAGCGGTAAATCCTCGAGCAGACGCTGCGCCACGGCTGCGTCATTGCTTTGGCCCAAAGCATCCTGACATGCGCTCAGATGGGCAAGGAAATCCGCGCGCGCCGCTTTGCCGAGCAAAGGGGTCAGCGCCTCGCTGGTGTAACGCAGGCGTTTGACGCGAAGACGCAGGCGATGGCATTCGTCGGCGGGCAATTGCGCGGCGTGCTCTGCCGCCGGATAAAGCGCGCGATAGTATTTGCGAAGCAGGCGACGCGCCCTGGCCAGGAAGCGGCCATTAGGGCGATACAGCGCCGGGCCCGCCTTCGATCGAAATGGACTGGCCGTGCCGTCGACGCAGCGTTGCATGCGGCGGTAAAAGCGCGTGTATCGACGGCGTGATCGCGCGCGAGCCAGTCGCTGGTGCGCGCTGCGCTGCTCCGCGCGCGCCGCGTCGAGCGCGGCATGCCATTCCGTCAGCTCCGGATGCGCAGCGGCGAGCGCCGGCAGGGTAAAGCCGACCAGCACGTCGTAGTCGCGCGCCGCGCCAAGCGGTGATGAAATCCAAGAGAGATCGGAGCGTAGCCGGCGACGCCATTTATGCTTGAGCCAGGGCCGGAAAAGCGTCAGCAGCGTTCGCATGCGGCGCAACGCAACGCGCAACTGATGCAGGGATTCGGCGGCGTCGAGCGTAGCGTGGGGCGACGACCCCGCTCGCCAATGCGAGGCGATCTGACCGAGTTGGTGTCGAAAGTTGGCGGTGATGGAGGTTGGGGCGCCATCGCGGGGAGACATGGCACTGACTCAGGACGCTGAAAATATTTTCACAATAGCACGATGGCAACTTGCCGCGGGCCATTGGCGCACAACCGCGGCGCAAAAAAAAAGCCGGCGCAAGCCGGCCTTCGAGTGGACTTCCTGCAACTTACTTCTTATTCACTGCGTCTTTGAACGCCTTGCCAGCGGTGAACTTCACGGTCTTGGCCGCCGGAATCTTGATCTCCTCGCCAGTCTTCGGGTTGCGGCCGATACGTGCGGCACGCTTGCCCGACGAGAACGATCCAAAGCCGACCAGTTGAACGCTTTGACCTTTGGAAACAGCCTTCTTGACGGTTTCCAGCAGCGTGTCGAGCATTTCGCCAGTTTGCGCTTTGCTCGAACCAGTCTTACCTGCGATAGCTTCGATCAATTCCTGTTTGTTCATATTCGTTTTCCTATGAGGTGGTGAATACCGGCGTCAACTCTAACACTTTCGTCTCGCGCAAGGCCAGACGCGGGTGTTGTATCCGCGCACTTGGTTCGGACCCCGCTCGGTCTGCCGAGCGGCGCGATATGCCCGGCGCAAGCGCGGCCGCAGGGGTGCGGAGCAAGCCGGCCGGCCGCATTATAGGGCCTCCAACGGCCTGAAAGCCAGTCTGGGCGTGATTTTCACGCATTTTATCGGTTCTTGGGCGAATCATCCAACCAGGTGTTGCCGGCTACCGCGATGCCGGCAGCCGGCGGCACGCCGATCGGATCTATCCGGGAAACTCCCTATCACACCAAAGGCTCGCCGCGGCTTACGGTAAGGGCTTCCCAGGAGGTTTTCGAGACGCCCGCGATGCGCGGCGTGGCAAATGAGGCAGCACGGCTTGTCATCATCGCGTCACGAACTGGCGATAACATGAAAACGATTTCATCGTGGGCACTCATAGCCCCGCCAGCGACTCAATCAAACGCAAACATGAAGAGCACTCGACGACCGGGCATCTGCAAGACCATGCCAGCAGCTTTATGGCGGGGCGAGCGTTGAACTCAAGCACGATCAAGCATGTCGCGGAGCATGCGGGGTTTTCGATCGCCACCGTCTCGCGCGCGATGAACGCTCCGCACATGGTGAGTCCGGCGACCCTGGCGAAGATTCATGCGGCGATCGAGGCCCTGTCGTTTCAACCCAATTATCTGGCCCAGCAATTGCGCGCCGGCCGCACCCAGTTGCTGGGCGTGCTGCTGCCGACGCTGGCCAATCCGGTGTTCGCCGAGTGCGTGCAGGGCATCGAGGAAGCTGCCGCGCAAGCCGGCTACCGCCTGCTGCTGATGACCTCGCGCTATGACCCGGAATCCGAGGCGCATGCCGCGCAGACCCTGACCAATCAACGTGTCGACGGTTTGATCCTGACGGTCGCCGACGCCGCTCAAAGTCCGTTGCTCGACCGGCTCGAGGCCGACGGCATTCCCTATGTGCTGACCTATAACCAGAGCGTGAAGCGGCCGTCCGTGTCGGTCGATAACCGCGCCGCGGCGGCCGACGCGGTACGCCTGCTGACGGCCAAGGGGCATCGCCGCATTCTCATGCTGACCGGCACGCTCAGCGCGTCCGACCGTGCGCGCCAGCGTTATCTGGGCTATTGCGATGCGCTCAGGCAGGCGGGGCTCAAGCCGCTGCCGGCGCATGAAATCGACTTCAATGCGCAAGGGTTGCCGGCACGCACGCTGGCTGAGCTGTGCCGGGGGCCGCAACGCCCCAGCGCGATTTTCTGCGGCAACGACCTGCTCGCGATGGTGGCCATGCGCTCCCTGCGCGAGGCAGCCATGGTGGTGCCGGCGCAAATGTCGATCGTCGGCTTCGATGGCTTGCCGGTCGGCGAGTTGCTGGCGCCGTCGCTGGCCACCGTCTGCCAGCCGAATCATGAAATTGGTGCGCGAGCCTGGCGGGAACTGGCATCGCGCATGGGTGGCGCGCCGGCCTCGCGCGCCAAACAACGCCCGGGTGTGATCTTGCCGCATCGCATCCGACCGGGCGATTCGATCGGGGCGCCGTCCTCCTGAACCTGTTGCGCTGCCTTAGCGCCTTTGTTGTCCTCTCCTGGAGAAATCAGCATGAAAAAGATTTTTTCCCGCTTCGTCGCCGCGGCCTCGCTTGCCGCAGCCGGCTTGCTGGGCGGCCACGCAGCTTATGCCCAGAAAGTCGCGATCTGCTATAACTGCCCGCCCGAATGGGCGGACTGGGCCAGCCAAATCAAGGCGATCAAGGCTGCCACCGGCATCACCGTGCCGTTCGACGACAAGAACTCGGGCCAGGCGCTTGCGCAACTGATCGCCGAGCGCAACAGCCCGGTGGCCGACGTGACTTATCTCGGCGTGTCCTTTGCCATCCTGGCAAAGGACAAAGGCGTGCTGGAACCTTACAAGCCGAAGCACTGGGACGAAATTCCGGCCAGCATGAAAGACCCGCAAGGCTACTGGTTCGCGATTCACTCCGGCACCATCGGCTTTTTCGTCAACAAGGATGCGCTCGACGGCAAGCCTGTGCCGCAGTCGTGGGCTGACCTGCTCAAGCCGGAGTATCGCGGCATGGTGGGCTATCTCGACCCGAGCAGCGCCTTCGTCGGCTATGTCGGCGCGGTGGCGGTCAACCAGGCACTGGGCGGCACGCTCAACAATTTTGCGCCGGCCATCGGCTACTTCAAAAAGCTCAAGAAGAACGAGCCGATCGTGCCGAAGCAGACCGCCTACGCACGCGTGCTGTCGGGCGAAATTCCAATCCTGATCGACTACGATTTCAATGCCTATCGCGCGAAATACAAGGATCACGCCAACGTCGCTTTCGTGATCCCGAAAGAGGGTTCGATTTCGGTGCCGTATGTGATGGGCCTGGTCAAGGGCGCGCCGCATCAGGAGAATGCCAAGAAGGTGCTGGATTTCGTCCTGTCGAACCAGGGCCAGGCACTGTGGGCCAATGCCTTCCTGCGGCCGGTGCGTGCCGAGGCGATGAGCAAGCAAGCTGCGGCGAAGTTCCTGCCGGCCTCCGACTATGCGCGCGTCAAGCCGGTCGACTTCGGGAAAATGGCCGAGGCACAGGAAGCGTTCGGCAAGCTGTATTTGAACGAAGTGCGCTGAGTTGATGCAACGATGAAACCGATGACACGCGATGCGACGTTGCCGGTGCCCTGGCGTGCCGCGCTGCTCGCGCCGGGGCTGGCGGTGTTCCTGGCCTTCTGGCTCTTGCCGATGGTCTCGCTGGTGCATATGAGCGGCGGCGCCGACTGGCTCGTCACTTATCGCGCGCTGTTGAGCAACCCGCGGTACCTGCAAAGCTTGCTGGCCACCGTCCTGCTCTCGCTCGGGGTAACGGCCGTGGCGCTGCTGCTGTCGCTTATCGCGGGGTTGATGCTCACCCGGCATCGGTTTGCCGGCCGCCGCCTGCTGGTGTCCATGCTGACCTTTCCACTCGCTTTCCCCGGCGTCGTGGTGGGCTTCATGGTCATCATGCTGGCAGGCCGGCAAGGCCTGATCGGCAATATCACGCAAGCGCTGGTCGGACATCGCACGGTATTCGCCTACTCGATGACCGGCCTGTTCATCGGGTATCTTTATTTTTCCGTGCCGCGCGTGATCCTGACGATCATGGCCGCGGCCGAGAAGCTCGATCCCGCGCTGGAGGAGGCCGCCCGCTCGCTCGGCGCGTCGGTCTGGCAGATCACGCGCGACGTCGTGCTGCCGGCGCTCACGCCGGGCCTGATCGCCTCGGGCGCGGTGTGCTTCGCTACCGCCATGGGGGCATTCGGCACGGCCTTTACGCTGGCTACCGATATCGACGTGCTGCCCATGACCATCTATACCGAATTCACCCTCAACGCGAACTTTGTCACCGCTGCCGGCCTGAGCGTGATCCTGGGGATCGTCACCTGGGTGGTGCTGGCAATCGCTCGAAGCCTGGGTGGTCAAGCCACCGGCGCGGCGGCCTGAGGAGACCGGCATGAGACGTTTTCTATTCGCCGGCCAGATGACTGTCACACTGTTGCTCTGCCTGTTCCTGGTGGTGCCGGTGATCATGTCGGTGATGGCCGGCCTGTCGGTCAACTATTTCCGCGGCGTGGCCAGCGGCCTGACCTTGCGCTGGCTGGTGCAAGTGTGGGGCATGTACCACGACGCGATTCTGCTGTCGTTTTATGTCGCCGGCGCCACGCTCGCGATCACCTTGCTGGTGGGCGTGCCGGCCGGCTACGTGCTGGCGCGTGCCCCCGGGCGGGTCTCGCGCCTGCTCGAAGAGCTGCTGGTGCTGCCGGTCGCGGTGCCGGGGCTGGCCAGTGCGCTGGCGCTGCTGGTGGTCTATGGCGGCCTCACCGCATTTCGCGTCAGTCCGTGGTTCATCGTGGTAGGGCACGTGGTGTTCACGCTGCCGTTCATGGTACGCGCGGTGAGTGCCGTGTGCGCCAGCGTCGACCTGAAGACCCTGGAGGAGGGCGCGGCCAGCCTGGGCGCCGGTTTCCTGCGCCGCTTTTTTACCGTGGTGCTGCCCAATGTGCGGCCCGGCATACTGGCCGGCGCGCTCACCGTGGTCACGCTGTCGATCGGTGAATTCAACTTGACCTGGATGCTGCACACGCCCACCGACAAGACCCTGCCGGTCGGGCTGGCCGATGCGTATGCGTCGATGCGCCTGGAAGTGGGCAGCGCCTACACCGTGATCTTTTTCCTGATGATCATTCCGTTGCTGATATTGCTGCAGGTGTTCGGCGCCAGCGGTCTCGAACGCTCGCGGCGCCAGTCCGCCCCCACTTTGCGAGAGCCTTGATGAAACTAGAGCCGGTACCGATTCGCCTGGTGCAATGCGGCAAGACCTTTGGCGCGCATCGCGTGATGGAGCCCGTCGACCTGACCATCGCGGCCGGTGAGACCCTCGTGCTGCTGGGGCCCTCGGGGTGCGGCAAGACCACCACGCTGCGCCTGATCGCGGGGCTCGAGCAGCCCGATGCGGGCGGGCAAGTGCTGTTCGGCGACGACGACGTGACGCGCGAGCCGATCGAAAAGCGGCAAGTCGGCATGGTGTTTCAGAGCTACGCGCTGTTCCCGAACATGACGGTGCGCGGCAACATCGGCTACGGCCTGCGCGTGAAGAAGATGCCGGCCGCGCAATTGCGTCAGCGTGTCGACGAAATGCTCACGCTGATGCGCCTGGAAGCGCATGCCGACAAGGCGATCACGCAACTCTCGGGCGGCCAGCGCCAACGTGTGGCGCTGGCGCGCGCGCTCGCTCCGCAGCCGCGCGTATTGTTGCTCGACGAGCCGCTGACCGCGCTCGATGCCAAGCTGCGCGATTTGCTGCGCGCCGAAATGAATACCCTGCTGCGCGGGCTCGGCATT
>JAGXBI010000116.1 GCA_018971155.1 Burkholderiales bacterium | reverse complement strand
CCGCCGATGATCGGCGGAAGGTCGTCGAGCGCGCCGCCGCTGCGCGCATCGATGGCCACGGCAAGTTGGCCGTGACCCTGCATATCGAGGTATTCGGCCAGCTCTGGCAGGAATCTGGACGGCAGGTTATCGACGCAGTAATAGCCGGCGTCTTCCAGCACGTTGAGCGCGACCGATTTTCCCGAGCCGGAAATTCCTGTGATGAGGATGATTTTCATGATCTGGTCTGGTCTGAAGCCAAGCGTGGTGTCCGTTGGTAACGGGTCCAACATCGCGATGTCGGTCTCGACTGGTCGAAAAAAAGGGCAGCTGGGCTGCCCTTGCGATCGATGTGCGACCTACGAGGCGACGCACTGTTTCAGTGCTTGCCGCTCAGACATTCTTTCATGAAGGCCTTGCGCTCGTCACCTTTTTTGCCGGTGGCTTCCTTGTTGCAGGCTTTCATTTTCTCCTGCTGCGACATCGGTTTCTTGGCCGACAGGCATTCCTTCATGAAGGCCTTGCGTTCATCGCCCTTCTTGCTGCCGGCTTGACGGTTGCATTCGGCCATTTTGCTTTGCTGCGAATTCTGCGCAAACGTCGGTGCCGAATAATAGAGGGGGGCAAGCAACAGCAGCATAGCCAAGACTTTCTTCATGGTTATCTCCTGACGTCGGTGAGGGGGGGCGGCAAGCCGCGCAAGCATTACAGCATGAAAGCGCAGGGCGTGCAAATTCACGCCGCGCGTCAAAGCAGCCTGCCTTGGGCTCCTCCGTCGGGCTCCTGCATTGCCAGTCGTTGACGCTCCATGAAGTCCTGCAGCGTATCGATGCCGCGCAGTTGCAAAATGGTGTTGCGTACGGCAGCCTCGACCAGCACCGCAAGGTTGCGGCCCGCCGCCACTTGCAATGTAACCTTGCCGATCGGCAATCCCAGTACGTCGACAGTCTGCATTTCGAGCGGCAAGCGCTGGAATTCTCCATCCGGGCGACGGACCAGTTGGACGATCAGCTTCAACTTCATTTTGCGTCGTACCGCGGTCTCGCCGAAGATCGTCTTGATATCGAGCAGACCCAGGCCACGCACTTCCAGCAGGTTCTGCAGCAGCGGCGGGCAGCGTCCCTCGACGAAGTCCGGACCCAGTCTGACGAAATCCACCGCATCGTCCGCCACCAGCCCATGGCCGCGGCTGATCAGTTCGAGCCCCAGCTCGCTCTTGCCAAGACCCGAGTCGCCGGTCAGCAGCACGCCCATGCCGAGGATATCGAGAAAGACGCCATGCATCGTGCAGCATGGCGCGAAGACTCGGGAGATATACAGGCGCAGGCTATCGATGACCGATGCGGTCGACAGCGGCGTGGTGAACAGCGGTGTGGACGAGCGGGTGCAACGCAGTACGAGGTCGGGCGGTGCGGACAGGCCGTCGGCGACCACCAGAAACGGCGGCTCGAGCGCGATCAGCTCGGTCATGTTGTGTTTGCGGTTTTCTTCCGAGAGGCGCTGGTAGTATTTGAGTTCGGCCTCTCCCAGCACCTGGATGCGATTCGGGTGGATCAAATTCAAGTGACCGACCAGATCCGCGCTCGACGTGGCGTTGGCAACCGTCTCGGGGGCAAAACCCCGCTCCCAGCCCTCGTGGCCGGCCAGCCAGCTCAGTTTGAGCGTGGCCGCGTTGTCGTCAAAAATACTTTGAGCATTAATGCCGTTCAGTTCCACCGTGTTCCCTCTCGAGACGTGCTTGCCGTTGGCGGGGGCGGCATCAAGGTTGCCAGGTGCTCAGCGCCTGATGAATGGCTTCCGGCTCGGTGGCGCTTGCCAGTATCTCCCGCATCGACCGATCGGACAGCAGCTGGGCAATTTCCGACAGAATTTCCAGATGCTGCTGGTTCGCTTGCTCCGGCACCAGCAGGAAAAACAGCAGGGACACCGGTAACCCGTCCGGCGCCTCGAACGGAATCGGATCGGCCAGGCGAATGAACGCGGCCAGCGGATGCTTCAACCCCTTGATACGCCCGTGTGGGATGGCGACGCCTTCGCCCAGGCCGGTCGAGCCGAGCCGTTCGCGGGCGAAGAGATTGTCGGTCACGGCGCCGCGCGCTTGCCCATGATTGTTCTCGAACAATAGTCCGGCTTGTTCGAATACGCGCTTCTTGCTGGTGACATTCAGCCCCAGAACAATATTTTTGACAGGTAAAAGTTTGACTAGACGGTTCATCTTGTGATGCGGCGCTCAAATGGCGTGGAACCGAAACCCCGGGAATCGACCACGCATTATAGACCAGCGAGGCGGTGTCGCCCTCGGATCAATCTTATTGTTGCATGCATCCCGATTTCGCGTATCCGGCGCATGCCGGGAACACGTAAAACAAAGGGCCGCTAGTGCGGCCCTGGTCATTTGCCGGCGTGCTGGCCGGCCCTCCATCATTGATCGAAGCTATTGAGGAAGGTCTGGCGATTGATGCTTGAGGGCTTCATGCTGATGCCCCTGAAGACGGTCCTTATGCCGGATCACCTGGCGATCCAGCTTGTCGATCAGCATATCGACGGCAGCGTACAAATTGCCGTCGCAACTTTCCACGTAGATGTCCTTGCCTTTCAGGTGCAGGGTAATTTCCGCCTTTTGCCGTTTCTCTTTTTCCTTATGGTTGTCGAGCGACAGTAGCACACTGACATCGATCACCTGGTCAAAGTGCCGGACCACGCGGTCCAGCTTGTTGACCACATACTCGCGCAACGCTGGCGTGATGTCGAGATGGTGTCCACTGATCTTGAGATTCATAGCTGCTCTCCTTGCTGGGGCGCCGCGGTGTTGGGTGTGCCGATTCAATTGGCGGTTACTTGCATCGAGCACGGATTGAGCGCCGCGGCAGGGCGACCCCGATGCGGGTTAGCGCACCGGACCTTACAAAGATTTGCGCAAATTGACTGCGGGGATCCGCAACGCTTCGCGGTATTTGGCAACAGTGCGCCGCGCCACCACGAAACCCTGCTCACCTAGCAGTTCAGCTATGCGGCTGTCGGAAAGGGGGTTCTTGGGTTCTTCTGCTCCTATCAGTTGCTTGATGAGGGCGCGAATGGCGGTCGAGGAAGCCGCCCCGCCGGTGTCGGTCGCCACATGGCTCCCGAAAAAATATTTCAGCTCGAACGTGCCGAACGGCGTGAGCATGTACTTGCTCGTCGTGACACGCGAAATAGTCGACTCATGCAAGCCTAGCGTATCAGCAATTTCCCGCAAAACCAAGGGTCGCATGCCGATTTCACCGTGCGTGAAAAAATTCTTCTGCCGCTCGACGATGGCTTGCGCGACCCGCAGGATGGTGTCGAAGCGTTGCTGGATGTTCTTGATCAGCCAGCGCGCTTCCTGCAGTTGCTGCTGGAGATTGCCGGCGCCAGGATCGTTGCGGTTGTTCCGCAGAATGCGTGCATACATTTCGTTGATGCGCAGCTTCGGCATGATCTCCGGATTCAGCTCCGCGTGCCAGGTCTTGCCCGACTTGCGCACCAGCACATCCGGGATGACGTAGTCCGTCGTGGGGCCGCCATAAGCCGAGCCGGGGAATGGATCGAGCGCCCGGATTGCCGCGTGAGCCGCGCGCAAATCGGCGTCGCTCGCGCCGAGCAGGCGCTTGAGCCGAGTGAAGTCGCGGGCCGCGAGCAACTCGAGATGATCCTGCACGATCCGCAGTGCCAGCGCCCGGACCGCGTTCGGCGGCCGGCGCTGCAACTGCAGCTTCAGGCATTCCGCGGCGTTGCGGGCTCCGACACCCGCTGGATCGAAGCTTTGCAGCAAGGCCAGCGCCGCATTCAGTTCCTCGGTTTCGAGCTCGAGCTCCGACAACAGCTCATGCTGAATTTCATCCAGGGTAATTCCCAGATAGCCGTCTTCATCGAGGGATTCGATCAGGAAGCTCACCAGGGCGCGGTCCCGCTGGCTGGCCTGGGTCAAATTCAGTTGCGCGAGGAGGTGTTCGCGCAGGCTGGTCTGATCGACGTGCAGTTGCGGTTGTGAAGCGTCGTCGTCGTCCTGTGCATTGCCGTTGCGGCTGAAATCGTTGAGCGTCCAGTCGCCGGCGGCGTCCCGCGAGGGTTCGCCATAATCGCTGCCGTCCTGATCACCGCTACCCTCGGGTGGTGCCGTGTCGCGGCTGCCGCCAAGCGGCGGCTCGGCGGCGGATGTGCCGCGCTCACTGCGCAAGGACCCGTCGGTGTTGACGCGAATCGAGCCCGAGAGCCAGTCGTCGGCCTGCTCCAGCATCGGGTTTTGCGTCAACGCATGTTCCACTTCCTGCTGCAGTTCGAGCGTCGACAGTTGCAGCAAACGGATCGATTGCTGCAACTGAGGCGTCAGTGCCAGATGCTGCGAGGTGCGTAGTTGAAGCGTCGGTTTCATGTCGTGTCCTGGTTCAATTGTAGAGGCTTTGCCAGGACAAGGGAACCGATGCGCGCACCAGAAGGGCGGTGCAATCGGGGGGCGTGGCGCGGGACGTGCCCGCCCCGGCTACATGCGGAAGTTCTCGCCCAGATAAACGCGTCGCACGCTCTCGTCGGCGACAATCTGGTCGGGGGTGCCCGCGGCCAGCACGCTGCCTTCGCTGATGATATAGGCGTGGTCGCAGATGCCGAGCGTTTCGCGCACGTTGTGGTCGGTGATCAACACGCCGATATTGCGATCCTTGAGAAAGCGCACGATACGTTGAATCTCCAGCACGGCAATCGGGTCGACACCGGCGAATGGTTCATCCAACAGGATGAAGCGCGGCCGGGTGGCCAACGCGCGCGCAATTTCCACGCGGCGGCGTTCGCCGCCCGACAACGACATGGCCGGGTTCGCGCGCAGGTGGGCGATCTGCAATTCGTCGAGCAGCGATTCGATGCGCTCATCGATGTCGTTCCTGGGCAGCGTCTTGCCGCCGTCGCCCTGCTGTAGCTCCAGCACCGCGCGAATATTTTCCTCGACGCTCAGCTTGCGAAATACGGAGGCTTCCTGCGGCAGATACGACAAGCCCAGCCTGGCGCGCCGGTGGATCGGCATGTCGCTCAGCAGGGTATCGTCCAGGCTGATCTGCCCGGCATCGGCCGGCACCAATCCGACGATCATATAAAAGGAGGTTGTCTTGCCTGCGCCGTTGGGGCCGAGCAAGCCGACCACTTCGCCGCTTTTGACATCCAGCGAAACGTCCTTGACGACGGTACGCGTGCCGTAGCGCTTTTTCAGGTTGCGTGCCGTCAGGACGCTCTTGACGGGCGGTTGGGATGGGCTATTCACGCGGATTGCCGAGACTGTTGGAGGGTTTCAAGGCGGTGCCGGCCCCGCTCGGCGCCGCGGCGCCCGGGGCGCTGGCGGTTTTCGGCGCCAGGGTCGCGCGCACGCGGCCGCCGGGATTGTTCTCGCTGACCTGGTCTTTGCCGCCGACGGCCGTATAGACCTCGTTATACGTGTCGTAAGTGATCACGCTGCCGTGCACCTCGTCCATCACCTTGGCGCCGGCGAGGCGCTTGAGCACGGCGCGCCTGGTCAGCGTGGCGATCTGGGTCTTGCCGTTGTAATCGATTTGCTCGCCCCAGCCCTCGATGTATTCGTCGAGGCCGTCACGCTTTTGCTTCATGAACGCGAGCTTGCCCGGCGCGGCGTAGGCGGTGGCGTACTGGTAGCCCTCCGGGTCCTGGTGCACTTCGACGCGATCGGCCTTGAGCACGATGGTGCCCTTGGTGATCGTCACGTTGCCGGTGAACACGTTCACCTGCTTCAGATCGTCATAGCGCATCTGGTCCGCTTCGATGTTCATCGGTTTGTCGCGATCGGCGCGTTCGGCGCGGGCGGGCATCGAGAACAGCAACGCGCAGGCGATGACGGCCAGCGCCGCGCAGCCCAGGCGCCACAAGATTGATCGGTCGGTCATGAGTCTTGTTGTGATGGCTTTAATGTTTTGCCCCGGTTGGTTTGGCGGTGTCCCTTGAGCCGTTCAATTCGGCGGGCATGATGGTCCCGCGCACGCTGCCGAGCAATTGTAATACCCGGGTGACGTTATTGAAATTCATGCCACTGGCGGTCATTACCGACTGTCCGCGCGTCAACTGCACTGGCAGCTCGGTGCGCACGATATCGTCGTTGACCAGCACCTGGAAGTGCTGCGAGGTCGCCTTCATGCCCGGATCGGTCGCATCGGGCGCGCGCGTGATGACGGCCTGATCGTACAGGTCGACCACCGAGTCGTCCCCGTTGATCGTGCCGCGCAAGGCCGTCGCGGTCACCTCGGGCTGGCCGGGCGTAAAGGCGCGAATCGCCGGACGGGTCACGCTGGTGGTCGAGTCGTCCTCGTAGTGCACCATGGTGGCTGCGTTGATCCGGTACTGGGTTTGCCCGGTGGCCGAGAGCATCGAAATCGAGATGTTGTCGGCGTAATAGTCCGGCGTGTGATGCTTGGGCTGGTCGGGCGATGGCTGGCTGGACGGCAACGTGCGCTGCACCAGCCAATAGGTGCTGGAGGCCAGGGCGGCCAGCAGGACGGCTGCCAGGATCGAAGTCGGAGTTACGCGCTGCATCGGGCGGTGCTATGCCAGGACCTGGTTCAACAATTCGTCGTAGCTGCCCCGCGCGCGCAGCACGAAATCGCACAGCGCGCGCACCGCACCGGCGCCGCCGCTTTGCTCCGCGATCCAGTGGCAGCGCTGGCGCACCTCGGGGTGAGCGTTGGCCGGGGCCGCGGCAAAACCCACGCGCGTCAGGACCGGCAAGTCGGGCCAGTCGTCGCCCATGTATCCGCATGACGCAGGTGCGATGCCGGTGGCAGCGCACAACGCCTCCAGCGCGACACGCTTGTCGCTCGCGCCTTGCTGGACATGCGCGATGCCCAGTTCGGCGGCGCGCCGCGCCACCGTCTCCGAACGCCGGCCCGTGATGATGCCGACCTCGACGCCGCTGGCGGCCAGCAATTTCACGCCGTGGCCGTCCAGGGTGGAGAACTGCTTGCCGAATTCGCCCTGGGGGCCATACAGCAGGCGACCATCGGTAAACACGCCGTCGACATCGAAAATCATCAGTTCGATACGGGCGGCGCGCTGCTGGGCGGCAGTAAGTTCGTGCGATTGACTCATACCACTTTGGCCGCGAACAGATCGTGAATGTTCAATGCGCCGAGCAGGCGATCGTCGTTATCGGTGACGAGCAACTGCGTGATGCCGTAGCGCTCCATCAGTTCGGCGGCCTCGGCAGCCAGGTGATCGGGGCCGATGGTACGCGGCCGCGCGGTCATCACTTCGGTCAGCTTGAGCTCGCGAAAATCGAGCGTGCGCTCCATCAGGCGCCGCAGATCGCCATCGGTGAAGATGCCAGCCACCTTGTTGTCGCGATCGACGATGGCCGTCATGCCAAGGCGCTTCTTGGTGATTTCGAGCAGGGCTTGCGGCAGGCTGGCGTCGAGCATCACCTGGGGCACCTGCTCGCCGGTGCGCATGATGTCCCGGACGTAGGTCAGCAACCGTCGGCCCAGGGCGCCACCCGGGTGCGAGCGCGCGAAATCTTCCGGGCCGAAGCCGCGCGCGTCGAGCAGGGCCACCGCCAGTGCGTCGCCCAGCGCGAGCGCCGCCGTGGTGCTGGCCGTGGGCGCCAGATTGAGCGGGCAGGCTTCCTTTTCGACACTGGCGTTCAGATGCACGTCGGCCAGCTTGGCCAGGGTCGACATTGCGTTGCCGGTCAGGGCGATCAGTGCCGCGCCGGAGCGCTTGACCGCCGGCAGAATGCTGACCAATTCGGCGGTTTCGCCCGAGTTGGACAGCGCGACCACGATGTCGTCCGCGGTAATCATGCCGAGGTCGCCATGGCTCGCCTCGGCGGGATGAACAAAGAACGCAGGCGTGCCGGTGCTGGCAAACGTCGCCGCGATCTTGCGGGCGATGTGGCCGGATTTTCCCATGCCGCTGACGACGACCCGGCCCTTGCATGCCAGCAACAAGCCGACCGCCACGGCAAAGGTTTCATCGAGCTGTGCGCCGATGCGTTCCACTGCGGAAGCTTCAATGCGCAACACCTCTCGGGCAAGCGCGAGTGCCCGGTCGGAATTGATTTTCGCTATCATGCGCGGAGTATAGCAAACCAACGCAAGCCGCATGGCGGGCCGCGCCGGAGCGCCTCAGGGCGCCGCAAAGCGGCAATCCAGGGCGCTTTCCCCTGTTCCGAACGTCTACCGGAAAGTCGTGCCGATGATTTCGCCCCTCGAACTGACGCTTATCCTGCTGCTGGCCGCCGCGCTGGGTGTGGTCCTGTTCCGCTTCCTGCGCCTGCCGCCGACTCTCGGTTATCTGGTCGTCGGAGTCATCATCGGCCCGCACGCCTTCGGCGTGGTGGGCGATTCCGAGCGCATGCAGTATCTGGCCGAATTCGGCGTCGTGTTCCTGATGTTCTCGATCGGCATCGAATTTTCCCTGCCCAAGCTCAAGGCGATGCGGCGTGTCGTCCTCGGGCTCGGCGTGTCGCAGGTCGTGCTCACGATCCTGGCCAGCGTGCTGGCGGGCTTCGCGATCAATTGGTGGTACCCGCTATCGTGGCAGGCATCGCTTGCGTTGGGCGGCGCGCTGGCCATGTCGTCCACGGCGATCGTGAGCAAGCTGTTGTCCGAACGCCTCGAACTGGAATCCGAGCACGGCCGCAACATCATGGGCGTGCTGCTGTTCCAGGACCTCGCGGTGGTGCCCCTGCTGATTCTGATCTCCGCGCTCGGCGGCAATCCCAAAGCGCTACTCGTCGCGTTAGGGCTGGCGGCGCTCAAAATCACCGGTGCGCTGGCGTTGCTGCTCTGGGTCGGGCAGCGGCTCGTCGGCCGCTGGTTTCACGTGGTGGCGGCACGGCGCTCGCAGGAACTGTTCATGCTGAATCTGCTGCTGCTCACGCTCGGCATGGCGTACCTGACCGACCTGCTGGGCCTGTCGATGGCGCTGGGCGCCTTTATCGCCGGCATGCTGATTGCCGAGACGCCTTTTCGGCACCAGGTGGAAGACGACGTCAAGCCGTTTCGCGACGTGTTGCTTGGCCTGTTCTTCATTACCACCGGCATGCTGCTCGATCCGCATCTGGTCGCGCGGCAGTGGCTGCTGGTGCTGGCTTTGCTGATCGGGCCGGTCGCGCTCAAGTTCTGCGTGATCGCCGGGCTCACGCGCCTGTTCGGCAGCAGCCCCGGCGTGGCGATTCGCACCGGTCTGGGGCTGGCGCAGGCGGGTGAATTCGGCTTCGTGTTGCTGAACATGATTCGTGGGCAGGGATTGGTCGAACCGGCGCTGATCCAGGCGATCCTGGCCTCGATGCTCCTGTCGATGCTGCTGGCGCCATTTCTGATTCAGAACGCCGACCGGATCGCCCTGCGATTCGCGTCCAACGAGTGGATGCTGCAGGCGCTGCAGATGACCAAAATCGCCTCGCAAAGCATGAAGACCGCCGGGCACGTCATCATCTGCGGTTACGGCCGCTGCGGACAAAATCTGGCGCGCCTGCTCGAGCAGGAAGACATCGCCTACATCGCGCTCGAACTCGACCCCGATATCGTGCTGGCCGCGGCCAGTGCGGGCGAATCGGTGGTGTTCGGCGATGCTGCCCGGCGCGAGGCGTTGGTGGCTGCGGGGATTCATCGCGCCGCGGGCGTGGTGGTGACCTACGACAGCACGCCCGCGGCGCTCAAGGTGCTTGCCAACGTGCACGGCCTCGAGCCCACCCTGCCGGTCGTGGTGCGCACCGTCGACGACAGCGACATCGACAAACTGCTCGCGGCGGGCGCTACCGAAGTCGTTCCTGAGATCGTCGAGGGCAGCCTGATGCTGGCCTCTC
>JAGXBI010000115.1 GCA_018971155.1 Burkholderiales bacterium | reverse complement strand
CTGTCTTGAGGAGCGTTGCAACGGCCCCCGCGCCGCCAGGCTCAAGGCAGTGTTCCCGTCGGCCGCCTGCGCGGCCGTAAACCGCAACGGCGCTCACGTCTTTAATTTCTAGACTTCATAGAAAGGAGGCGTGATGAACGCCGTAGTCGATAGCAAATCGCAAGCCAATTACATCGTCGCCGATCTCAAGCTGGCCGATTGGGGCCGCAAGGAAATCGCCATTGCCGAGACCGAAATGCCCGGCCTGATGGCGCTGCGCGCCGAATACAAGAGCACCCTGCCGCTCAAGGGCGCGCGTGTGGCCGGATCGCTGCACATGACGATCCAGACCGCCGTGCTGATCGAGACGCTCACCGCCCTGGGCGCCGAAGTGCGCTGGGCCTCGTGCAACATCTTCTCGACGCAGGACCACGCCGCCGCCGCGATCGCCGCGTCCGGCACGCCGGTATTCGCCTACAAGGGCGAGACGCTCGACGAATACTGGGAATTTACCCACCGCATTTTCGAATGGCCGGGCGAGCAGCATGCCAACATGATTCTCGACGACGGCGGCGACGCCACGCTGCTGCTGATCCTGGGCAGCAAGGCCGAGCAGGATCGCAGCGCCATCGCCAAGCCGACCAACGAAGAAGAACAGGCACTGTATGCGGCCATCGCGCGCCACCTGGCCATCGACCCGCACTGGTACAGCAAGCGGCTTGCCCAGATCAAGGGCGTGACCGAGGAAACCACGACCGGCGTGCATCGCCTGTATCAAATGGAAAAGGACGGCCGCCTGCCGTTTCCCGCCATCAACGTCAATGATTCGGTCACCAAATCGAAGTTCGATAACCTGTATGGTTGCCGCGAATCGCTGGTTGACGGGATCAAGCGCGCGACCGACGTGATGATCGCCGGCAAGGTCGCCGTGGTGGCCGGCTATGGCGACGTCGGCAAGGGTTGCGCGCAGAGCCTGCGCGGCCTGGGCGCGACGGTATGGGTCACCGAAGTCGATCCGATCTGCGCACTGCAGGCGGCCATGGAAGGCTACCGCGTGGTGACCATGGAATACGCCGCCGACAAGGCCGACATTTTCGTCACGGCCACCGGCAACTACCACGTGATCGGCCACGATCATATGAAAGCGATGCGCCACCAGGCCATCGTCTGCAACATCGGCCACTTCGATTCGGAAATCGACGTCGCGTCGCTGCGCCAGTACCGGTGGGAAAACATCAAGCCGCAAGTCGATCACATCGAGTTCCCCGATGGCAAGCGCATCATCCTGCTGGCCGAGGGGCGCCTGGTCAATCTGGGCTGCGGCACCGGCCACCCGTCGTTCGTGATGAGCAACTCGTTCACCAACCAGACCCTGGCGCAGATCGAATTGTTCAAGCACGGCAGCCAATACCAGAACAAGGTGTACGTGCTGCCCAAGCATCTCGACGAAAAGGTCGCACGCCTGCACCTCGAGCGCATCGGCGCGCAGCTCACCACCCTGAGCGACGCGCAGGCAAGCTACATCGGCGTGGACAAGGCGGGGCCCTACAAACCGGCGCACTATCGCTATTGATCGCACCGCTCGCCGCGATTGCCGCTGACCTTCCAAGGAGAATTCTATGCGTTTGCTGCTGATCTGGTTGATCAACGCACTGGCTTTGTTTCTGTTGCCCTACATCATTCCATCGATCCAGTTGCGCAGTTTCGGCACGGCCTTGATGGTCGCGGTGATCCTGGGACTGATCAACGCGGTGCTGCGTCCGATCCTGGTCATCCTCACCCTGCCGGTGACGGTGCTGACGCTGGGCCTGTTCATTCTGGTCATCAACGCGCTGTTGTTCCAGCTCGCAGGCCACATCCTGAAAGGCTTCGAAGTGGGCGGCTTCTGGCCCGCCTTCTTCGGCTCCATTCTGTATAGCGTGATCTCCTGGATCCTGTCGGCGCTGGTGTTCGGCGGCGATCGCCTGCGTTAAACCCGGGCCGCCCCGGCGCGGCCCGCTCGCCCTGCCGCCGCCTGGCGGCGGGGTGCCTATCGATTATTCACATCATGACGCAGCGCTCTTTCAGTTTTGAATTTTTTCCCCCCAAGACGGCCGAGGGAAGCGACAAGCTGCGCGCTACCCGCATGCAACTGGCGCCGCTCAAACCCCGCTTCGTCTCGGTGACGTTCGGCGCTGGCGGCTCGACCCAGCAGGGCACGCTCGACACCGTGGTCGAGATCCAGCGCGAGGGCACCGAGGCCGCGCCGCATCTGTCGTGCGTGGGATCGTCGCGCGAGGGCATCCGTGCGATTCTGGACACTTACCGCAATCATGGCATCCGCCATATCGTCGCGCTGCGTGGCGACATGCCGTCCGGCATGGGCGAGATCGGCGAGTTCCGCTTTGCCTCCGAACTGGTGGAGTTCATCCGTGCCGAGACCGGCGACTGGTTTCATATCGAAGTGGCCGGCTATCCCGAATACCACCCGCAGGCCAGGTCGCCGCGCCACGATCTCGAGAACTTCGCCCGCAAGGTCAAGGCTGGCGCCAACTCGGCGATTACCCAATATTTCTTCAACGCCGACGCGTATTTCCGCTTCGTCGACGATACCCGCAAGCTCGGCGTCGACGTGCCGATCGTGCCGGGCATCATGCCGATCACCAATTATTCGCAGCTGATGCGCTTTTCCGAGATGTGCGGCGCCGAAGTGCCGCGCTGGATCGCCAAGCGGCTCGAGAGTTTCGGCGATGACCGCGATGCGATCCGCGCCTTTGGCCTGGACGTCGTGACCGCCCTGTGCGAGCGCCTGCTCGCGGCCGATGCGCCGGGCCTTCACTTCTACACGCTCAACGGCGCCGCCGCGACCAAGGCGATCTGGCAGCGGCTGGGCTTGTCCTGAAGCCGGGCTCCGTTCTCACGCAGCCGGAGAAAAAGCCGGCCGGCCGGGATATTTTCACCGCCCGGCCGGTCTACAGGCCCATGCCTGCTTTGTGACACCCGTGAGTCGGCTCGCCCGCGTGGTGCGTCAAAGCAACACCCGGGGCTTGTGCGGCGTGCAAGAAGTCGCCCAAACAGCGCGGAACTGCGTACACTTGGAAGCGGCCGCGGGCCGCCATCGCCGGGCGGACAGCACTGGCAGGGATTTCGACGTACGGAGGCACGTTTGAGGGTAGGGCAACGCTGTGTCGGCGGGTGGCTGCTGTGCTGCTTACTGGTGCTGTGTAGCGCGCCGGCAGTGGCCAATCAAGGGTGGCCTCGGCCCGTTTCGACTGCCCCGCAGGCCGCGCCCCCGGGCGCCAATCTGCCGTTCTACGAAGCCCGCAAGGGAGCCCTGACGATTTTCCTGCTGGGCACGCTGCATGTGGGCAAACCCACCGATTATCCGTTCCGCCCGGTCGTCGTCGACGCCTTGCGCGGTGCCAGCAAAGTGGCGTTCGAGCTCTCCCCCGATGATGTCGTGATGTCGCAGGACGCCGTGCAGCGCTACGGCATGTGCTCGCACGCGTGCCTGCCCCATCTGCTGCCCGCGCCCCTGTGGCGCAAGATCGTGCGGCGCCTGCATGGCAATCCGGCCATGCTGCGCGAGATCGAGCATATGCGGCCCTGGCTGGCGGCGTTGCTGCTCGATACCCTCAATTCGATGTCGGCCGACCTGCAGACCGAGTACGGCACCGAAAACCAGCTGGAAAACCTTTACCCGGGCCGTATTCTCGGTCTCGAGACGATCGACGAGCAAATGTCGGCCTTTACCGGGCTCAGTCGCGCCGAGCAGGATGAGATGGTCGCCGAGGAGCTCGCGCTGCCGCCCTCGGCCGGCATCGAGCAGCTCCACGAACTGCACCGCCTGTGGCGCGCGGGCGACGCCGAGATGATCTACGATTGGTCGCAAAGCGAGGCCCGCCAGGTGCGGCAGTCGCCCCGCCTGGCCCGGGAAATCGACGAGCGCATCCTGTACGCACGCAATCGCCGGTTCGTGACGCGCCTGTTGTTCATCGCCGATCCGAACAAGCCGGTGTTCGTCGCCATCGGCGCGCTGCACCTGGGTGGCCCGCGCGGCGTGCTCAGCCTGCTGCGCGGGCAGGGCTTCATCGTCAGTCAGCGCTAAGCGCGGCCGCGACGAACCCGGCCGCCCTGCTCAGGCAAGCATGCCGCGTTGCTCGATGAAAGCGACGACGGTCTCCAGGCCGCTGCCGGTCTTCAGGTCGCACATCACGAACGGCCGAGCGCCCCGCATTTTTTCGGCGTCGCTGCGCATGATCTCGAGCGACGCGCCAACGTAGGGTGCCAGATCGGTCTTGTTGATGATCAGCAGATCCGACTTGGTGATGCCCGGTCCGCCCTTGCGCGGAATTTTCTCGCCACCGGCCACGTCGATCACGTAAATCGTCAGATCCGACAGTTCCGGGCTGAAGGTGGCCGCCAGGTTATCCCCGCCGGACTCGATGAAAACCACGTCGGCTTCGGGAAAGCGCCCCAGCATGCGGTCGACCGCCTCCAGATTGATCGATGCGTCTTCCCGGATCGCCGTGTGCGGGCAGCCGCCGGTCTCGACCCCCAGGATGCGCTCGGCCGGCAGCGCGCCGGCAACGGTCAGCAGCCGCTGGTCTTCCTTGGTGTAGATGTCGTTGGTGATCACCACCAGGTCATAGCGCTCGCGCATTGCCTTGCACAGCATTTCCACCAAGGTGGTCTTGCCCGAACCGACCGGGCCGCCGATGCCGACGCGTAATGGGGGATTGGGCTTGCTGCGGCTTGTGGAGGATTGGCTCATGGTGGCTTGCATTACGAACGAAATAAACGGGAATATTGGCTCTCGTGCCGGGCCGACAGAATCGCCAGATGCGGGGCAAAGGTCGATACGGCCTCGACCGGGGTGTCGAGCGCGCGCGCCACGACCGCCGGCAGCTCGGCCCGCAGCGCGACGATCAGTTTTTGCGCGGCCAACTGTCCGAGCGGCACCGCTTTGAGCGCGGCGGCCACCTGGTTTTCCAGCCAGCTGAACGCATACGCGTTCAGGCACGGCGCGAGGCCGATGTCGTGCGCGATTGCCGCGTAGGCGAACACGGTCGGCAGCGCGACCGGCCTGAGGGCGGCCAGCGCCGCCTGCTGCGCGGAGCCGCCCCAGCCAAGGGCCAAAGCCAGTTGCGCGAGCGACCAGCCCATCTGCTCGGTTTCGGCGCGCAATTCGGCGCTTTCGCGGCTGGCAAGCAACCACGCGTTACCCTGTGCCACGGCGGCGAAATCGTCGCTGCGCCAGCGACGCCACTGCATCGCCAGCAACGGCGCTTCGCCGCGCGCGAAAACGCAATGCAACTGGCTGCCGATCCACTCGCCGGCGGTGGCCGCGTCGGTAATCAGGCAGCTCTCGACGGCCGCCTCCAGTCCCTGCGAATAGCTGAATGCGCCGATCGGCAGCGCCGGCGAGGCCAGGTGCAGCAGCGCGCTCAGCTCGTGCAGGTCAATGTCCGTGGCGGTGGTCGTGTCCATGGGTGTGATCGTGCGGATGGGTATGGCCGTGCCCATGGCCGGCGGCACCATGGTCATGCTCGCGGAACACCTGCTGGGCCAGCGCATAGTCCTCCTCGAAGGAGGCGTCGTGACCATGCCGGTGACCGCCGCCATAAGCGCCGGCCTCCGGGTCGAACGGCAGGCTGGCGGCTTCGACCTGCATGCCCAGGCGCTCGAGCATGTCGCGCAACACCGGGTCGGCTTCGAGCTTCAGGAAGCCGTCGCCGACTTCGACCGGGGTGTGCCGGTTCCCCAGATGGTAGGCCGCGCGCGCCAGCGCCTGTGCACTGGGCGCGGTAACGCGCAGCACGTCCTGCGGCGCGGCCTCGACGCGCACCAGCCCGCCGTCATCGGCCACCAACAGGTCGCCATGGCGCAGCACGGTGCCACGCGGCAGGAACAGCGCGACTTCCTCGCCGCCGACGAGCGCCGCGCGCAGCCGGCTCCTGCAGCGCGCCTCGAACGGCAACACCAGGACCGCGGCGCGCGCGACCAGCGGCGCGGCCAGGCGGGTGGAGGCATCCAGCCGTTTTGCGATGCGCCGCAGCGCGGGGCCTGACGGCGGCTCGAGATCGGTCATAAGGTCATTCACATTCAAAAGAGAAAGTAGCGCTGTGCCATCGGCAATACCGTGGCCGGCTCGCACGTGAGCAGCTCGCCATTGGCGATCACCTGGTAGGTTTCCGGATCGACGCTGATGGCGGGCAGCCAATCATTGTGGATCATCTGTGCCTTGCGCACGCCGCGAATGCCTTGCACCGGCACGATTCGCTTGCTCAGGCCATAGCGGCCGGCAATGTCGGCATCGAACGCGGACTGCGAGACGAAGGTCAGCGACGTGCGGGCCAGCGCACCCGCGCGGCTGCCGAACATCTCGCGGTAGTGCACCGGTTGCGGCGTCGGGATCGATGCGTTCGGATCGCCCATGAGCGCCATCGAGATCATGCCGCCCTTGAGCACCAGGCTCGGCTTGACGCCGAAGAACGCCGGCTCCCACAGCACCAGATCGGCCCATTTGCCGACTTCGATCGACCCGATTTCATGCGCCATGCCATGCGTGATGGCCGGGTTGATCGTGTACTTTGCGATGTAGCGCTTGACGCGGAAGTTGTCCGCGGGCGCGGCCTGCGGGCCGCCGAGCACGCCGCGCTGCACCTTCATCTTGTGCGCGGTCTGCCAGGTGCGCATCACCACTTCGCCGACCCGCCCCATGGCCTGCGAGTCGGACGAGATCATCGACAGTGCACCCAGGTCGTGCAGGATATCCTCGGCGGCGATGGTTTCGCGCCGAATGCGCGATTCCGCGAATGCAATATCCTCGGCGATCGACGGATCGAGGTGGTGGCACACCATCAGCATGTCGAGGTGCTCGTCGAGCGTGTTCACCGTATAGGGCCGCGTCGGATTGGTCGACGACGGCAGCACGTTCGGTTCGCCGCACACCTTCAGGATGTCGGGTGCGTGACCGCCGCCGGCCCCTTCGGTATGGTAGGTGTGTATGGTGCGACCCTTGATGGCCGCCACGGTGGCTTCCACGAAGCCGCCCTCGTTGAGCGTATCGGTATGAATGGCGACCTGCGTATCGGTGGCCTCGGCCACCGTCAGGCAGGTGTCGATCGCCGCCGGCGTGGAGCCCCAGTCTTCATGCAGCTTCAGGCCGATCGCACCGGCCTCGATCTGCTCGAGCAACGGCGCGCTCTGGCTGGCGTTGCCCTTGCCGAGAAACCCGAGATTGATCGGCCAGCCGTCCGCAGCCTGCAGCATGCGTTCCATATGCCACGGCCCGGGCGTGCAGGTGGTCGCGTTGGTGCCGGTCGCCGGGCCGGTGCCGCCGCCGAGCATGGTGGTCACGCCCGAGGCCAGGGCCTCCTCGATTTGCTGCGGGCAAATGAAATGGATGTGCGAATCGATGCCGCCGGCCGTCACGATCATGCCTTCTCCGGCAATCACTTCGGTGGCCGCGCCCAGCGGGATCGTCACGCCGGGCTGAATGTCCGGATTGCCGGCCTTGCCGATCGCCCAGATACGGCCCGCCTTCAGGCCGATGTCGGCCTTGACGATACCCCAATGGTCGACGATCACCGCATTGGTGATCACCGTGTCTGCCACCTCGGCGTGGCTGCGTTGCGATTGGCCCATGCCGTCGCGAATTACCTTGCCGCCGCCAAACTTCACTTCCTCGCCGTAAATCGTGTAATCGCGCTCGATTTCGATGAACAGTTCGGTGTCGGCCAGGCGCAGCCGGTCGCCCGTGGTCGGGCCGAACATCTCCGCGTAGGCGCGGCGCGTCATGCGCACAGTCATCTCAGAGTCTCCCCATCACTTGAGCGTTGAAGCCGAAGACGACGCGCTCGCCCGCGAGCTCGACCAACTCCACGGTGCGTTCCTGGCCCGGCTCGAAGCGCACGGCGGTGCCCGCGGCGATATTGAGGCGAAAGCCGCGGGCGGCCGCGCGGTCGAAGTGCAGTGCATCGTTGACTTCGGCAAAATGAAAATGCGAACCGACCTGCACCGGCCGGTCGCCGCTGTTGGCGACCGTCACGACGATCGTCGCGCGGCCGACGTTCAGTTCGAGCTCGCCGTCGGCGGCGATGAGTTCTCCCGGGATCATTTATCTTCCTTTTTGTGGATGCCTTTGCAGGGACGCCGCCTAGGGGATCGGGTGGTGCACGGTGACCAGCTTCGTGCCGTCGGGGAACGTCGCTTCGACCTGAATATCCGGGATCATCTCCGGCACGCCGTCCATCACATCGTCGCGGCCGAGCAGGGTGGTGCCGTAATGCATCAGGTCGGCCACCGTCCGCCCGTCACGGGCGGCCTCCATCAGCGCGGCGGTGATAAAAGCGACTGCTTCCGGGTAATTGAGCTTGAGGCCGCGCGCGCGGCGTCGTTCGGCCAGCAGGGCGGCGGTAAAGATCAGCAGCTTGTCTTTTTCGCGGGGGGTCAGTTTCATCGGTTCGTCGTGGTGTTGAGGATTTCGCCAGGCGCGCGCCTGATCTCGGATCATGCACGAAGCGTACCAGCGCGGATGCGCCGTCGGCCGGCTTGTTCAGGTGCCGCGCCATGCACCGCAAGGAGGCATGCACCGATTCCGGGCGCGATGCTCCACCATGGTGCTAGGTCGCCCACAGCCGCAGCGGCACGCCCGGCGTGCCATGCACCAGCGGCCGCAAGCGCAGCCATTGCTCGATCAGCAATTGCCGCACGGGCTCCATGCTGCGCCCGAGCACGCGCAACAACAACAGGTTGCCCGGCAGGCAGGTCGCGCCCGCACGCAGTTCGGGGCCATACGGCAGGGCCGGCGCCATGGTCTCGGCAAGCTCGGCGGTACAGGCAGGTCCCACGGCCCACAGGGTGGCGAACACGGCAAACCCGTCGAGCGCGGCCGGCGACGTGCGCAGCGCGTCGGCCGCGTCCAGCACGGTCTGTTCGACCCACAGCAGCTCGCCTCGCGCGTCGTGCAGTCGCAATAGCGAGCGCCATTGCCCCGATGTCCAGCGCTCGCCCGAGGCCTGGCGGCCCAGCAGGACCGCATCCCAGCCGATCGCGGTGGCGCCGGCGCCCAGCGTGACCTCGATGCGCTGCTCGGCGCGGGCCGCCTCGAACACGATATTCTCCAGCGGCAGCCAGTCGAGCCGGGCTTGTGCCCCCAGCGTTAATTGAATCGTCTGACACGCGCCGGCGTGCGGCGCCTTGTACCACTTGGTCGCGCCCGGCGTGGCGAACACCGCGTGGGTGCCGGCGCCGAGCCCGATGTCCAGCCGCAGGTCGTCGCCGCCGGCAATTCCCCCCGGCGGGTGCACGATCACGGTGTGGCATATGCCGGGGCCTTCCGGATACAGCGCCTTTTGCACCACCAGCGGCCCGCTGTGATGTCGCCGCGCCAACACCGTGCCGGCGTCGCGGCGCTCGTAGTCGAGCTGGAGATGGGCGCGCCAGCCTGGGCCGGCAAATGGCTCGGCGGCGCTCGGGCCGGCCGGCGATTCAGGAAGATCGTTGTGCATCGAGGAAATAGTTGCGCGCGCGATGCGCCGAATGTAGCACGCTCATACGGCGACCAGCTCCCGCACGCCATGCTGCTCCATCTCGCTGCCCAGACCGCTGGCGACGATGGTGCCGCGGCTCATGACGCCGTAGTGATCGGCCAGCGCCCGGGCGAAGTCGTAGTATTGCTCGACCAGCAGCACCGTCAGGCCCAGATCGTCGACCAGCTGCCGCAGCGTCACGCCAATCTGCTTGATGATCGAAGGCTGGATGCCTTCGGTCGGCTCGTCCAGAATCAACACCCGCGGCCGGCTCATCAGGGCCCGTCCGATCGCCAGTTGCTGCTGCTGCCCGCCCGAGAGATCGCCGCCGCGCCGCACGCGCATGTCGCGCAACACCGGAAACAAGGCGTAGATTTGGTCGGGCACGCCCCGGCCGGCCTCGGCCGCCGGCAAACTGGCCGCACCGATCAGCAGGTTCTCCTCGACCGTCAGGCGCGGGAATATCTCGCGCCCCTGCGGCACGTAAGCCAGGCCGCTGGTCACGCG
>JAGXBI010000114.1 GCA_018971155.1 Burkholderiales bacterium | reverse complement strand
CTATGCGCCCAGTAGGCCGCGGCGATCGACGTCACGAAGTTGGTGATGCCGGGGCCGTTCTGCGCCATGCATACGCCATGGCGGCCGGCCACGCGCGAGAAGCCGTCGGCCATATGGCCGGCGCCTTGTTCGTGCACGGTCGGAATGTAGCGAATGCCGGCGGCCGGAAAAATGTCCAGCGCATCCATGCAAGCCGAGCCGACGATGCCGAACACATCGGTCACGCCGTTGGCGACCAGCGTTTCGACAAACGCTTCGGATGGCGTCATTTTGGTTTTGCCCTGTGTGACTTGGCGGTTGGCCATGGTATGTCTCCTATTTAGGGGGCGGTGGGCGACGGCGTCAGCCGCCAAAAAATTAATGGAACAAAACGTACTGTTTATTTTTGTACAAAGACACTAAAAAGACAATACCGGTTACAAAAAAATTTTTCGGTACGATTCGTTGACAAAATTTTAATCGTGCCGCATATTGAGTCCGTGCATACCGGGAGTTATGAAGCAATGACTGGAGTGCTTGCAGAGGGCCTGCCGACCAGGCAGGCCAAACCAGCAAAGCAAACGGCGCCAGACCAGGCGTCGCGGGAGGGAGTGCGTGTGCAGCAGGATGCGGCCGACGGCAGCCGGTACAATAAGCCCGTTTCATTTTTCGGAACGGAAGACGGCATGAATAAAGCTGATACGCCCACCCTGCGGGCCTTTGCGCTGTTGGAGCACCTCGTCAAGGCCGATCGGCCGTTGTCGCTGGCCGAGATCGTGCAGGACTTCGAGGCGCCCAAGGCGTCGCTGCACCGCATGCTGGCGGCGCTCGAGGCGGGCGGCCTGGTGATTCGCGAACCCGGCGGCAAGAATACCTATGCGATCGGGCCGCGCCTGTCGCAGTTGGGCATGAACGTGGTCATGCATACCGGCGGGCGGCGTGTCAGGCATGCCATCCTGAGCCGGTTGGTGGCCGATCTGGGCGAGACCTGCAATCTCACCATGCTCAACGAGACGGAGGTGCTGTATCTGGATCGCAAAGAGGCCCCGTGGCCGCTGCGGCTGGATCTGAAGCCCGGCTCGCAAGTGCCCGTGCACTGTTCGGCCAGCGGCAAGCTGCTGCTGGCGATGCTGCCGCGCGAGGAGCGCGGCATGCTGGTGCGAACCCTGAAGCTCGAACGCTTCACGGCCAACACCATTACCGACGTCGAATTGCTGGAGGCCGAGCTCGATCGCATCGCCTACAAGCAGATCGGGGTCGACAACGAAGAATTCGTGGCGGGCATCGCCTGCGTGGCGGCGCCCCTGATTTCGGCCAACGGCACGTGCCTGGCGGCCATCGCGGTGCACGCGCCGATCGCCCGCACGCCGTTGTCGCGAGCCATGGAGTTCGTGCCGCGCCTGCAGGAAGCAGCCAGGGAACTGGCGCAAACATTTTAGTCGCGGGAGCTCCTCCGGGCCGCAACAGGCCAGGGGCGGCGCGCCCGTCCGGGAGGAGACATGTCGTATACGTACCCCTATTTGAACGGCCTGATCGACCAGGCCGCCGGCTCGAGCATCACGATCGCCGTCGTCTATCCGTGCGAAGAAGTCTCGCTGCGCGCGGCGATCGGGGCGGGCACGCGCGGGCTGGGCAAGCTGCTGCTGGTCGGGCCGCGCGAGCGGATGACGCAGGTGGCGGCCGACGGCGGCATCGACCTGAGCGGCGCGACCCTGGTCGACACGCCCGACGACCCGGTCGCCGCGGCCCGGGAGGCGGCGACGCTGGTCGCGCAAGGGCAGGCCCAGGCGATCATGAAGGGTAGCCTGCACACCGACGAACTGATGGGGGTGCTGGTCGGCCGCGAGGCGGGCTTGCGCACCAGCCGCCGCATCTCGCATGTGTTCCTGTTCGACATGGCCGACATGCCCAAGCCGCTGATGCTGACCGATTGCGTGGTCAATATCGCCCCGGATCTGATGGTCAAGCGCGATATCGTCCAGAATGCGATCGATCTCGCGCATGTGGTCGGCATTGCCAAACCGCTGGTCGGCATTCTGTCGGCCACCGAGTCGGTCAATCCGGCCATTCCGGGCACGCTCGACGCGGCGGCGCTGTGCAAGATGGCCGATCGGGGCCAGATTACCGGCGGCGTGCTGGACGGTCCGCTGGCATTCGATAATGCCATTTCGCTCGAATCGGCCCGCATCAAGAAAATCCATTCGCCGGTGGCCGGCCATCCCGACATCCTGCTGGTGCCCAATCTCGAAACCGGCAACACCCTTTACAAATCGCTGGTCTACCTGGGCCACGCCGAATGCGCGGGGCTGGTGCTCGGCACCCGGGTGCCGGTGATCCTCACCAGCCGGGCCGATTCGCCGTTCTCGCGGCTGGCCTCGGTCGCCCTCGGCGTGCTGTTCGCGGCACGCAAGCCGGCCGCCTGAATCCGACGCGGCGGCCGCGCAACACCACCGGGGTTGGCCCGGTTGCCTATCAGGCCGTCCTCGCATACACTACTGGCGCCATATCCCCCCGCGTGACTGGCGATTACGGCATGCCCGGCATGCCCGAGGTGGACTGACCCACCGGGAAGCGCGGGGCGCATTTTTGCCGTTCGCCTGGGCAGCCGTGATGGCGGGGCTGCTCTGTCTATTGCTTGCCACCAATCGTTGGCATGCCCGCCCCGCCTCATCGGATAACCTGTTCAACCCAACGGAAAAGCCATGTTCGACAAAGCCAAGGACACGATCGCGAATATCGACCCCGAAATCTGGGCGGTCATTCAGCAGGAAAATCAGCGCCAGGAAGACCATATCGAGCTGATCGCCTCGGAAAACTACACCAGCCCGGCGGTCATGGCCGCTCAGGGCTCGCAGCTCACCAACAAATACGCCGAGGGATACCCGGGCAAGCGCTATTACGGCGGCTGCGAATACGTCGACGTGGTCGAGCAACTGGCGATCGACCGCGTCAAGCAGCTGTTCGGCGCCGAGGCCGCCAACGTGCAGCCGAACTCCGGCTCCCAGGCCAACCAGGGTGTGTTCTTCGCCGCGCTCAAGCCGGGCGACACGATCATGGGCATGAGCCTGGCGCATGGCGGCCACCTCACGCACGGCTCGCCGGTCAACATGTCCGGCAAGTGGTTCAACGTGGTCAGCTACGGGCTGAACGAAAAAGAAGAGATCGATTACGACGCCGCCGCCAAGCTCGCCGAACAGCACAAACCGAAGCTGATCGTCGCCGGTGCCTCGGCTTACTCGCTGCACATCGATTTCGAGCGCATGTCGCAGATCGCCAAATCGATCGGCGCTTACTTCATGGTCGACATGGCGCACTATGCCGGCCTGATCGCCGCCGGCGTCTACCCGAACCCGGTGCCGTTCGCCGACTTCGTCACCACCACCACGCACAAGAGCCTGCGCGGCCCGCGCGGCGGCGTGATCCTGATGAAGGCCGAGCACGAGAAGATCGTCAACTCGGCGATTTTCCCCGGCATTCAGGGCGGCCCGCTGATGCACGTGATCGCCGGCAAGGCCGTGGCCTTCAAGGAAGCGCTGTCGCCCGATTTCAAGGTGTACCAGCAACAGGTGGTGGACAATGCCCGCGTGCTGGCCGAGACCCTGGTGCAGCGCGGTTTGCGCATCGTCTCCGGGCGCACCGAGTCGCACGTGATGCTGGTCGACCTGCGCGCCAAGCAAATCACCGGCAAGGCGGCCGAAGCGGCGCTGGGCGAAGCCCACATGACGGTCAACAAGAACGCCATTCCGAACGATCCGGAAAAGCCGTTCGTGACCAGCGGCATTCGCCTGGGCTCGCCGGCGATGACCACGCGCGGCTTCGGGCAAGCCGAGACCGTGCAGGTGGGCAACCTGATCGCCGACGTGCTCGAGAATCCCGCCGATGCGGCGAATATCGAGCGCGTTCGCGGGCAAGTGGCCGATCTGACCAAGCGTTTCCCGGTCTATCGCTGAGCGCCTGAGCCCGCTACCCGCCACGGCCCGCCGCGATGCGCTGCCCCTTCTGCCGCCACGATGACACCCAGGTCATCGACTCGCGCGAGGCCGAGGACGGCGCCGCCATCCGGCGGCGCCGCAAATGCCCTGCCTGCGACAAGCGCTTCACGACCTACGAACGGGTCGAGCTGGCGCTGCCCTCGGTCGTCAAGAAAGACGGCAGCCGGGCCGACTACGATCGCGCCAAGGTGCGCGCCAGCATGCAACTGGCGATTCGCAAGCGCCCCGTCAGCGCCGAAGCGCTCGACGCCGCCATCGCCCGCATCGAATACAAGCTGCTGGCCGGCGGCGAGCGCGAAGTCGCCAGCCAGCGCATCGGCGAACTGGTGATGCGCGAGCTCAAGCGGCTCGACAAGATCGCCTATATCCGTTTCGCATCGGTCTACCGCAGTTTCGAAGACGTCGCCGAATTCCGCGACGTGCTCGAAGAGATCGACAGCGAGCGACCCAAGCGGCGCTGATCCGACGTCATTTCCGCTGCGTTGCGCAGACCGGGCCGAACAGACAGTTCGGCCTTTTCGTTTGTGCGCTGCTGTGCGCCACGGATCGTGCCGCCATACTCTATGGGTCTTAACCCGCAATCGGAGATTTCTAATGTCCGCCAGGAATTCACCCCGATAGCATGTCGCTCCATTCATCGAATACAAAACATCAACCTCATGAGCGATCTCGCGACCACGCAATGGGTCATGGTGCTTGCTTTGATCTCCGCCGTGAGCCGGGCCGGATTGAATCTCATCGACCGATATCAGATCGGGCTCAAAAATCTCTCCATTCTCAACGTCAATTTATGGAATAACCTGATTCCCGCGGCATTGATGACGCTCGCAGGCCTGCTGCTGGGTGCGGGGCGCGAGGTCGCGCATTGCCTGCTGGATTGGCGCACCGTGGCCTTTGCCGCCCTGGTGCAATTGACTGCCTATGCATTCTCGTATGGGTTTCGACACCTGAACGTCAACCAGGTCACGGTCGTTGGCAAGTTCTCCGATTTGCTCATCCCCATCGGGATATTTTGGACGACATACGACTGGCAGTGGAAAACCTATGGCTTTGCGGTTGCCACGACAGTGGTGAGCTTGCCGATTTTCCTTGCGGCGAATTCGCGCCACCGCCGTTCCGGGCTTTTGACCGCCGGCGCTTTCATAACCGGTGCGCTGGTGCTGCAGGCGAGCCTCTCGCCGCTCCTGGTGCCGTCTTTCTCCGCTTCGCACCTGCGGCTCGCCGTGGTTTTCACGACCGCGGTCATCATCTGGCGGGCGGCCTTGAGCTGCATCCCCTTGTGGCGTCGGTTGATGCAGCGGCAGTCGCACGTTTTCAGACCGCCGCTGAGCGCCATGCTGATGCTCAGAAGCGGGCTCACGGTCGTCACGCAAATGACCTTCATCGGCGCCGTCGGCAGCGCCGTCTCGGCGGTTGCCTGGCCCATCTTGAACTCGACGGGGTTCCTCGCCATGCTGCTTTCGAGCCTGCTGCTCAAGGACCACGTCACCGGCAAAGAGAAGTGGGTGGTCGCCGCCATTGGCGGGTTGACGGCGCTGCGCTTCTTTGCCTGAGCGGCGGGCGCCGAGCCGCCGGTGCGTCTTACCGTGCCGCCGCACTCACCAACACCGGATCGCTGCGATACCAATGCGGGAAAAGCTGTTTCAGGTTGGCGATTTTTGGCAGATCGTTATAGGCGATGTACGGGTTGTCGGGATGCAGCGTCAAAAAGTTTTGGTGATAGCCCTCGGCCGGGTAAAAGCCCTTGAAGGTTTCCACCCGCGTGACGATCGGCGCGGGGAATACGTGCGCGGCGTCGAGCTGGGCGATATACGCCTGCGCCACGCTGCGCTGCATCGCATTTTGCGGAAAGATCGCCGAGCGGTATTGGGTACCGTGATCGGGCCCCTGATAGTTGAGCTCGGTCGGGTTCTGCACCACCGAGAAATAGATCTGCAGCAGGCGCCCATAGGTGATCTTGGCCGGATCGTAGGTGATGCGCACCGATTCGGCGTGGCCGGTGTCGCCGCCGCTGACCGTTTCGTACTGGGCCGTGCTGGCCGCGCCGCCCGAGTAGCCCGACACCGCCTGCGTGACGCCGCGCACGTGCTGGAAGACCCCTTGCACGCCCCAGAAGCAGCCGCCGGCGAGCACGGCTGTCTCGCTATGCACGGAGCCGACGGTTTCATCCTTGGCCGGGGCCGGAATGGTGACCGCATTCTCGGCCGACTGTACCGACCCTTGCCATGCCAGCAGGCCGGCCAGCACGACGGCGGCGCCGGCCATTTTCAACAGCATCGGCCGAGTCCAGCGCGTGCGACGACGGATTGAAGTATTCATGATGTGATTCCTCGATACATGCTTGAGTGGCGTAACAAGTCATCCGAAAGTAAAAGCGTACGCTTGAACGCCCGGATCCAGAAATTCGATTGCAAAGGTGCGGTCGGTCACGGTCTTGTCCTGCCGAACCAATTGATATAGCCGCTGTTCGGTAATCGTGCCGTCGCCCTTGGCGTCGACATCGACCCCGTGCGCAGCGCCCGGCGGCGCGCCGTCGATGCTCACGCGAAACCGTACCGGCTTGCCGTCCTTGGCCGGTCCGAGCACGAGATTCAGGTCGCGCGCATGAAAGCGATACACGATGCGGCCCGTCGCGCCGTCGAGCGTGGCATGGGCGCCGCCCACCTGCCAGGTGCCCGCCAGGCCCCACTGATTGAGCGCCGGCCGCGCCGGGGCCGTATAGTGCTGCGGCAAATTGCGTGTCTGGCCGCCCGGGGACGCAAACCGCTCGGCGCGCCGGTAGCCGATATAGGTCTCGGGCGATTGCAGATCGGCATTGTCGGGCGCCATTTGCACGCCTTTATCGGGCGTGCCGACCAGGCCGGTTGCGACGTTTCGATGGCCCGCCTCGGCCAGCAGTTGCTGAATCGCGTGTTCGGTCTGCGCGTATTCACCCTCGCCGAAGTGATGATGGCGAATGCGGCCCTGCGCGTCGACGAGATACTCCGCCGGCCAGTACTCGTTGTGCAGCGCGCGCCAGATCGCATAGTGATTGTCGATCGCGACCGGGTAATCGATGCCCAGCTCGTGCACCGCGCGCTTGACGTTCGCCACGTTGCGCTCGAACGCGAACTCCGGCGCATGCACGCCGATGACCACCAGCCCCTGGTCGCGATACTTGCTCGCCCACGCCTTCACATACGGCAGCGTGCGCAGGCAATTGATGCACGAGTAGGTCCACACATCGAGCAGCACCACCTTGCCGCGCAGATCCTGCGCGGTGAGCGGCGGCGAATTGAGCCATTGCACGGCGCCCGACAGCGGCGGCAATTGCCCCTCGACCGGCAGCGCGGCGGCGGTCTCGACCGGGGCCGCCGTGCGTACCATGCGCATGGCCGCTTCCGGCTGGGCCTGCGCGGCCATCATCGCGCCGGCCGGGCCGCCGGTGTGCGTCGCCGCTGGCGAAAGATCGCGGATCAGCGCCTGTTCGAGACCGCTGGTGGCCACCGTGGAGACGCTGGCCAGGGCGCCGGTGTCGAGCCCCAATGCGATCGCCGCCACGCCCCCGAGCATCGCCGCGCCGAGCCCGCGCCGGATCCACTCGCCGGCACCCAGCGAGCGCTTCATGGCGGCAAATACCTTGCTGCCGAGCAGCAGCGCCACCGCCAGCGACGTGGCGGCGCCCGCGGCATAGGCCAGCAGCAACAGCGTAGTGCCGACGCTGGCGCCATGCAGCGCGGCGCCGGTCAGTACCAGCCCGAGAATCGGTCCGGCGCACGGCGCCCACAGCAGCCCGGTCGCAATGCCCAGCAGAAACGACGACCCGGCGCGCGGCGCTCCGCTGGCGTGGGCGGCGCTCGACAGGCGATTGCCCAGTGCCACCAGCGGGCGTGTCAGGTGTTCCGCGAGCCGGGGCAGCAGCAGCGTCAGGCCGAACAGGGCCAGCATGACCAGCGCCAGCCAGCGCCCGTATTGGTTGGCGGCGACCACCCAGCCGCCGCCGACGGCCGCCAGGGTGGCTACCGCGGCGAAGGTCAGCGCCATGCCGGCCAGCAGCGGCAGGCCGCTGCGCACGAAAGGCTGGTCCGCACGCGAGAACACGAACGGCAGCACTGGCAGGATGCATGGACTCAGAATCGTCAGCACACCGCCGAGATAGGCGAGCACAATGAGAAGCATTGGAAGGTTCCCTGGTTTGGTTGATGCAACAATCGATCCATGCCGGCGCGGCCGTGTTCAGGCGGCCTTGGGCGTGAAGCGCAGCGCCAGCCCGTTCATGCAATAGCGCAGTCCGGTCGGCTTCGGGCCGTCGTCGAACACATGGCCCAGATGGCCGCCGCAGCGCCGGCAATGCACCTCCGTGCGCGCCATGCCGAACGACAGATCCTCGCGCGTGGCCACCGCGTGCGGCAGCGGCTCCCAGAAGCTCGGCCAGCCGGTATGGCTGTCGAACTTGGTGCGTGATGAAAACAGCGGCAACTGGCATCCGGCGCACGAGAATACGCCGGCACGATGCTCGTCGTTCAACGGGCTGCTATAGGGGCGCTCGGTGGCGTCCTCGCGCAGCACCGCGTAACGCTCGGGGCCGAGCAACTGGCGCCATTGCGCCTCGGTGTGCGTCACCTCGAACGTCTCGCGCGGCGCCGCGGCACTGGCCGGCGCGGCCTGCAACCCGCGCCGGCCGGCCAGCACGGCCGCCATGGCGGCCGCAGCGGCGCCGCCGGTAAGTAGAAAACCTCGGCGGGATGGCATCATCGTTCTCCTGGAGTCAAAGGTCGATGTGCGCATGGTATGGCGCGCGTGGTTGCCAGATCCTCACGTAAACTTAAATTAAATGTGATACTTGGCCGCCCCGGAATTGCGCACAATGGCGGCATGAGCGCCGCGGCCCCCGGGGCTCGGCGCATCTCTTCCCGGAAAACGACGGATGGATCAGCCCAAACGCATACTGGTCGTCGAAGACGATCGCCACATCGCCGAGTTGATGTGCCTGCATCTGCGCGACGAACGCTATGAGGTCGTGCATTGTGCCGACGGCGACGAGGGTCTGCGAAGACTCGAACAGGGTGGCTGGGATGCGCTGATCCTCGACCTGATGCTGCCCGGTGTCGACGGCCTGGAGATCTGCCGGCGCGCCCGGGCGATGGCGCGCTACACGCCGATCATCATCACCAGTGCGCGCTCGAGCGAAGTGCACCGCATCCTCGGCCTGGAACTGGGCGCCGACGATTACCTGGCCAAGCCATTCTCGGTGCTCGAGCTGGTGGCGCGCGTCAAGGCGCTGCTGCGGCGCGTCGATGCGCTGGCCCGCAACATGCGGCTCGATGCCGGCAGCCTGGCGCTGGGCGGGCTGTCGATCGATCCGCTCACGCGCGAGGCCGCGGTCGACGGCAAGCGCATCGAACTGACGCCGCGCGAATTCGACCTGCTGTATTTCTTCGCCCGCCATCCGGGCAAGGTGTTCTCGCGCATGGATCTGCTCAACGCCGTATGGGGCTATCAGCACGATGGCTACGAGCACACCGTCAACACCCATATCAATCGCCTGCGCGCCAAGATCGAGGCTGACCCCGCCCAGCCGTGCCGTATCCAGACGGTGTGGGGCTACGGCTACAAATTCGTGCCGGAGGCCGACGCATCATGAATCTGACGCTCACGCAGCGCCTGTCGCTGGTGTTTTCCGCATTGCTGCTGGCCTGTTGCGGCGCCTCCGCATGGCTGCAGGTGCGGGCCAACCACATGCACGAGGAAGAGGTCGTGCAGGGCCTCTCGCGCGGCCTGGCCGAGCATATCGCCCACAATACCGAACTGATGGATGCCAGCGGGCTGAAGCCCGACGCGCTGCGGCGGCTGTTCGGGCAATTGATGGTCGTCAACCCGAGCGTGGAAGTGTATTTGCTCGACAGCAGCGGCCGCATCAAGGGCGACGACGCCCCGGCTGGCCACCTCAAGCGGAACCGGGTCGACCTCGCGCCGGTACGGCGATTTCTGGCCGGCGCGCCGCTGCCGATCTTCGGCGACGACCCGCGCAGCACCGACGCGCGCAAGGTGTTCAGCGCGGCGCCGTTGCAGGTCGGCGGCCGCGA
>JAGXBI010000113.1 GCA_018971155.1 Burkholderiales bacterium | reverse complement strand
ATTGTTGGCCGCAAACCCCATCCCGGCCAGCAGCCCCATCCACTCGGCCGGCGTGGCCGGTACCGGCCACCCGCCCTTGGCCGGCCAAAGCATCAGCGCGGCCCCGCCCAGCGCCAGCGCGATGAGCAGTGCTCCAGCGACGGTGAGCCGCTCGCTCAGCAACCATTGCGCCAGCAGGGCCGTCCACTCCGGGCTCAGGTAAAACAGCAACAGCACCCGCATCACGTAGCCGTGTGTGGTGCCCCAGACGAAACAGATGTTTGCCACGCCGGCTGCCAGACCGATGGCCGGCAGCAACCATGAAGCGCGCAGCGTCGAGAACCTGCGCCGGTAAACCACGCTGATGAAAAGCGTCGCCACCACCGCGGTCAACACTTGCGCCAGCGCGGCGGAGATTCCCCAGGTCAGCAGCATCCGGTACTGATACCAGGAAATGCCCCATACCGACGATCCGACCAGAATCGACAGTGCCGGCGCCCACCCCGGCGCTGGCGGTGCCGAGCGAACCGCTTCGGTCATGTCTCCCCCTCAAAAAAAGCCGACCAATGCCTCGCCGTCGACGCAGGCATTCAGCGCCGTGGCGCACTACCACGGTATAATTTTCGACTTGCTAATTTTGCGCTATCACTGCGCGTCGGCGTGAACACCCCCGATGCATTGACCGAGAATCCTCATCGCCCGTGAATCCGTTACTCGCAAAACTCCAGCCGTACCCCTTCGAGAAGCTCAGAGCCCTGGTGCAGGACATCACGCCGGCGGCCAGTTTCAAACCCATCAGTTTCGGCATCGGCGAGCCCAAGCATCCCACCCCGCTGTTCATCAAGGAAGCCCTGAGCGACGCGCTCGGCGGCTTGTCCAACTATCCGGCGACGCAGGGCACCGAGGCCTTGCGGCAGGCCATTGCCAACTGGCTCGAGAAGCGCTACCGACTGCCGAACGTCAACCCCGCGACCGAGGTGCTGCCGGTCAACGGCTCTCGCGAGGCGCTGTTCTCCTTCGCCCAGGCAGTGGTCGACGGCAGCCGGCCCAACGCACTCGTGCTGTGTCCCAATCCGTTCTACCAGATTTACGAAGGCGCGGCGTTACTGGCCGGAGCGACGCCGTATTTCGCCAATAGCGATCCGGCGCGCAATTTTGCACCCGATTACGATGCGGTGCCAGCAGAAATTTGGCAACAGGTGCAGTTGCTGTTCGTTTGCTCGCCGGGCAATCCGACCGGCGCGGTACTCGGCCTGGACGACTGGCGCAAACTATTCGCGCTGTCCGACCAGTACGGCTTCACCATCGCCAGCGACGAATGCTATTCGGAGATCTATTTCGACGAAGAACGCCCGCCGCTCGGCGGGTTGGAGGCAGCGCACCAGTTGGGCCGGAATTTCGACCGCCTGGTGGTGTTTTCCAGCCTGTCCAAACGCTCCAACGTGCCGGGCATGCGCTCCGGGTTCGTCGCGGGTGACGCAGCCTTGCTCAAGCAATTCCTGCTTTACCGCACTTACCATGGCTGCGCGATGAGCCCGGCGATCCAGGCCGCCAGCGTCGCCGCCTGGAGCGACGAGGCGCACGTGCGCCTCAATCGCAGCAAATACGCTCGTAAATTCCAGACGATCGCGCCGCTGTTGGGCGAAGTGCTGGATGTCTCCATGCCCGATGCAGGCTTTTATTTGTGGGCCCGCGTCGACCGGCGTACCGGCCTGTCGGACACCGAATTCACCCGGCGCCTGCTGGCCGACTACAATGTGACTGTCCTGCCCGGCTCGTTTCTCGGCCGGGAAAGCCAGGGGACCAACCCGGCAAAAAATTTCGTACGCATCGCACTGGTGGCAGAAGTCGACGAATGCACCGAAGGTGCTCAACGCATCGTGCAATGCTGCCGAAGTCTTTAATTTCTTTTTTTATCGATCCATACCATGTCGCAACAACTGCAAAACATCATCGACCAAGCCTGGGACAACCGCGCTGAGATCTCCGCCAGGAACGCACCGGCCGACGTGCGCGAAGCTGTCAATCACGTGCTCGGCGAGCTCGACCGGGGCGCACTGCGCGTGGCCGAAAAGAAGGACGGCCAGTGGATCGTCAATCAATGGCTGAAGAAGGCGGTGCTGCTGTCGTTCCGCCTGGAAGACAACGTGCCGATGCCGGCCGGCGGTTTTTCGCAGTTCTACGACAAGGTGCCGACCAAGTTCGCCAATTACACCGCGGAAGATTTCGCGGCCGGCGGCTTCCGCGTGGTACCCCCCGCAGTGGCCCGGCGCGGTTCGTTCATCGCGCGCAACGTCGTGCTGATGCCTTCGTACGTGAATATCGGCGCCTACGTCGATGAGAGCACGATGGTCGACACGTGGGCCACCGTCGGCTCATGCGCGCAGATCGGCAAGAACGTGCACCTGTCGGGCGGCGTCGGCATCGGCGGCGTGCTCGAGCCGCTGCAGGCCAATCCGGTGATCATCGAAGACAACTGCTTCATCGGCGCGCGCTCCGAAGTCGTCGAGGGCGTCATCGTCGAGGAAAACTCGGTTATCTCGATGGGCGTCTACATCGGCCAGTCCACCAAAATCTACGACCGTGAAACCGGCGAGGTGCATTACGGCCGCGTGCCGGCAGGCTCCGTGGTGGTACCGGGCAACCTGCCGTCGAAAAATGGCAAGTACAGCCTTTACTGCGCCGTCATCGTCAAGAAAGTCGACGCGCAGACCCGCGCCAAGACCGGCATCAACGAACTGCTGCGGGGCGACTGACCATGAGCGCGGTGCTGCACGGCATTCCCAATTGCGACACCGTGAAAAAGGCCCGCGTCTGGCTCGATGAGCAGCGCGTGGCCTACACGTTCCACGATTTCAAGAAGGCCGGCGTGAGCGCCGCCATGCTCAGCGACTGGCTGGCCCAGGTGCCGCTCGAGACGTTGCTCAATCGCCGGGGCACCACCTGGCGCAAACTCACGCCGGCCGAGCAGGCCAGCGCCAGCGATGAAGCCGGCGCAATCGCGCTGATGATGGCCCAGCCTTCGCTGATAAAGCGTCCCGTCCTGGTTGCGCACGGGCGCGTCACCATCGGCTTCAAGCCCGAACTCTATCAAGCGCTGTTCTGAACCCCATGATCCATACGCCGTCGCATCCGCCCTCGCCCACCCTGGTGCTCACCGAGCAATTGATCGCCCGCCGGTCCGTGACGCCCGACGACCAGGACTGCCAGGACCTGCTGATCGAGCGCCTCGCGCCGCTGGGGTTCGTCTGCGAAACGATCGTCTCGGGCGACGTCACCAATCTCTGGGCAGTGCGGCGCGGCACCGCCGGCAAGGACGGCAAGCTGCTGGTGTTCGCGGGCCACACGGATGTCGTGCCGACCGGCCCGCTCGATCAGTGGCACTCCGATCCATTTCTGCCGACCCATCGCGACGGCAAGCTCTATGGCCGCGGCGCTGCCGACATGAAAACCTCGATTGCCGCGTTCGTCGTCGCCGTGGAGGAGTTCATCGCGCTCGAGCCGGACCACCGCCATGCCATCGGCCTGCTGATCACCAGCGACGAGGAAGGACCCGCCACCGACGGCACGGTCAAGGTCGTGCAGGCCCTGCAGCAACGGGGCGAGCGCCTGGACTACTGCATCGTCGGCGAGCCGACATCGGTCGACACGCTGGGCGACATGGTCAAGAACGGCCGGCGCGGATCGCTCTCGGGCAAACTGACCGTCAAGGGCGTGCAAGGCCATATCGCCTATCCGCACCTGGCGAGCAATCCGATCCACCTGGCCGCGCCGGCGCTGGCCGAACTGGTGGCCGAGCGTTGGGACGACGGCAACGAATATTTCCCGCCGACCACCTGGCAGATGTCGAATATTCACGCCGGTACCGGCGCCACCAACATCATCCCCGGCGAGGCGGTGATCGATTTCAATTTCCGCTTTTCCACCGCCAGCACGGTCGAGGGCCTGCAGGCGCGCGTCCGGGCAATACTCGATAAACATGGTTTTGCCTACGACCTGCACTGGACGGTCGGCGGCCAGCCGTTCCTGACCCCGCGCGGCGACCTGTCGCAAGCGCTTGGCGCGGCCATCCGGCAGGAAACCGGCGTCGAGACCACGCTCTCGACCACGGGCGGTACCTCGGACGGGCGCTTTATTGCGCAAATCTGCCCGCAAGTGATCGAATTCGGGCCACCCAATGCCAGTATTCATAAAATCGACGAGCATATTGAAATCGCGTTCATCGAACCGCTCAAAAACATCTATCGTGGCGTATTGCTGCAACTGGTGCGGTAAGTTTCCCCAATAACGATCCTCCGCTCTGCCGGCCGCCGGCGACGTCAATCTGGAGAAGTTCATGTCCGACCATCCCTTCACGACGGTGCGCGACCTGCTGCGTTATGCCGTCTCGCGCTTTACCGAAGCCAAGCTGGCGTTCGGCCACGGGTGCGCGTCGGCGTACGACGAGGCCGCCTATCTGGTCCTGCACACGCTGCATTTGCCGCTCGACACGCTCGATCCGTTTCTCGATGCCACGCTTCTGCCGGCTGAAATCGAGCGCGTGTTGTCGGTCATCAACCGGCGTGCCGGCGAGCGCGTACCCGCCGCCTACATCACCAACGAAGCCTGGATGCACGGCTACCGGTTCTATGTCGACGAGCGCGTGATCGTGCCACGCTCGTTCCTGGGCGAATTGCTGGAGGAGCAATTCACGCCCTGGATCGCCCAGCCGGATCAAATCAGCCACGTGCTCGAACTCTGCACCGGCTCCGGCTGCCTGGCGATCCTGGCAGCCGAAGCTTTCGCGCAGGCGCACATCGATGCGGTCGACCTGTCCGGCGACGCCCTGGCGGTCGCCGCGATCAACGTCCGGGACTACGAATTGCAGGATCGCATCGCCTTGCACCAGGGCGATCTTTACGCGCCGCTGCCATCCAGGCGGTACGACCTGATTCTGAGCAACCCGCCCTATGTCAACGACCACGCAATGCAGAGCCTGCCCGCGGAATATCGGCACGAGCCTCGCATGGCCCTGGCCGGCGGCGACGACGGCATGGCGGTCGTGCGCCGCATCATCGCCGACGCCAGGCAATGGCTCACGCCCGACGGCCTGCTGGTCATCGAGGTCGGCCACGAGCGCGCCCACGTCGAGGCGGCCTTCCCCGACCTGGAGATGACGTGGCTGAGCACCAGCGCCGGCGACGACATGGTCTTTTTGGTGCACGCCGCGGCGCTGCCGTGACCACGCCTGCCGATCTCTCCAGATGATGTCGCTCACGCCGTTTCATCTCGGATCGCTGCTTGCGCTGCTGCATCTGCTGGGGATCCTGGCCGCTGCGCATGCCATCCTGACGGTGCGGACCTCGCAAGGCGCGGTCGCGTGGGCCGTGTCGCTGCTCGCCGCGCCGTACTTCACCCTGATTCCCTATTTGATCCTGGGGCGCAGCAAGTTCTCCGGCTACGTCGAGGCGCGCCGCGAGCAGAACCGTGTCATGCATTCGCGTGTCGGTGAAATCGACTGGCACGCCGGCCAGGCGAGCGCGTTGCGCCAGGACATCGGCTTCAGCGCGCTCACGCGCCTGACCGGCATGCCGTTTACCGCGAACAACGGCGTGCGGCTGCTGGTCAACGGCGACGCGACCTTCGCGGCCATCTTCGATGCGCTGCGCCAGGCTCGCAGTTATATCATCGTGCAGTTCTTCATCGTGCACGACGACGCGCTGGGTCGGGAATTGCAGCAGATTCTGCTCGAGCGCGCGGCCGCCGGCATCAAGGTGTATTTCCTTTACGACAGCATAGGCAGCTACGATCTGCCGGCGCAATATACCGAGACCCTGCGCGCCGGCGGCGTCCGGGCGCACGCGTTCGCCACCCAGCGCGGCCTCATCAAGCGCTTCCTCAACCGCTTTCAGCTCAACTTCCGCAATCACCGCAAGATCGTCGTGATCGACGGCGACCGCGCCTTCATCGGCGGACACAATGTCGGGGTCGAATATCTTGGCCAAAACCCGCCGCTGTCACCCTGGCGCGATACGCACATCGACATCACCGGGCCGGCCGTGATTGGTATCCAGCGCGCTTTTGTCGAGGACTGGCACTGGGCCACCGGTGAGATTCCAGCGGTCAAGCGCGTACCGGCGCCGTCCGGCGCGCGCATGCACTGCCAGGTCGTGCCGAGCGGTCCGGCCGACAAACTCGAGACCTGCTCGCTGTTTTTCGTCGAGTGCATCAATGCGGCCCAGCAGCGGGTCTGGATCACCACGCCTTACTTCATTCCCGACGAAGCGGTTTTCTCGGCGCTGCGTCTGGCCGTACTGCGTGGCGTCGACGTGCGCCTGTTGATTCCGAGCCGGCGCGATCACTATGTCGTATTCGAGGCCACCACGCTGTACGCCTACGACGCGGTGCGTGCCGGCATCCAGGTCTATCAATACCAACCGGGTTTCGTGCACCAGAAGGTCGTGCTGATCGATGACGCCGCCGCCGCGGTGGGCAGCGCCAATCTTGATAATCGCTCGTTCCGGCTCAATTTCGAGATCATGCTATTGACCGTCGACGACGTCTTCGCCGGGGATGTCGAGCGCATGCTCGATACCGATTTCGCCCAGGCCAGGCCGATGACGCGTGACGCCTACTACCGCTTGCCGTTCTGGCGCCGCATCGCGATGCACGTCGCGCGGCTGTTCGCCCCCATCCTGTAATTGCCCGCCCGCTAGAATACGGGTTTCACCGATTTTGACTGCACTGTGATTCGATTCGAACGCCTTAGCCTGTCGCGTGGCACCAAGCCACTTTTCGATAACACCTCGGTGCTGATCAATCCCGGCGAGGCGGTCGGCCTGATCGGCGCCAACGGCGCCGGCAAAACCACGCTGTTCGCGCTGCTGCGCGGCGCGCTGCATGCGGATGGCGGCGAGGTGACGATGCCGCCGAGCTGGCGCATCGCGCACGTCATGCAGGAGACGCCGGCAGTCGAGCGCAATGCGCTCGACTATGTGCTCGACGGCGATACCGCGCTGCGCGCGGCCGAGACTGCCATCGAAGCCGCCCAGCGCCGGCACGACGGCCACGCCGAAGCCGAGGCGCATGCCACTTTCGCCGACGTCGATGGCTATACCGCGCCGGCGCGAGCCGAAGCGCTGTTGCTGGGCCTGGGCTTCACGCTCGAGCAAACGCGCCAGCCGGTCGCCAGCTTTTCCGGCGGCTGGCGCATGCGGCTGAACCTCGCGCAAGCTTTGATGTGCCCGTCCGATCTGCTGCTGCTGGACGAACCCACCAATCACCTCGACCTCGATGCGATCGTCTGGCTGGAAGACTGGCTGCGCCGCTATGCCGGCACGCTGATCGTGATCTCGCACGATCGCGAGTTTCTCGATGGCGTGTGCAATGTGACGCTGCACATCGAAAATCAGCAGATCAAGCGCTACGGCGGCAATTACAGTCAATTCGAAGTGCTGCGGGCGCAACAGATCGCCTTGCAGCAAAGCGCCTACGAGAAGCAGCAAAAGACCATTGCCCATCTGGAAAGCTTCATCACCCGTTTCAAGGCCAAGGCCACCAAGGCTCGGCAGGCGCAAAGCAGGGTCAAGGCGCTCGAGCGCATGGAGCTGATTGCGCCGGCTCACGTCGCCTCGCCCTTCACTTTCGAATTTCGGACGCCCAACGCCGCGCCCAACCCGATGCTGGTTCTCGAAGACGTTCGTTGCGGGTATCGCGCCGCAGAGAACGGCGATGCCACCATGACGGAGAAAGTCATCCTGCCGGCGGTCACGCTGTCGGTGCAAAACGAGCAACGCATCGGCCTGCTGGGCGCCAATGGCCAGGGCAAATCGACCCTGATCAAAACGCTGGCCGGCACGCTCGCGCCACTGGCCGGTCGCGTCAAGCACGGCAAAGGCCTGCAGATCGGTTACTTCGCGCAGCATCAGGTCGAAACGCTGCGCCACGACGACTCGCCGCTGCAGCATATGGCACGGCTGGCGCCGGACACGCGCGAGCAGGAATTGCGCGATTTTCTCGGCGGCTTCAATTTTCGGGGCGACATGGCGAGCGCGCCGATCGCGCCATTTTCCGGCGGCGAGAAAGCCCGGCTGGCGCTGGCGCTGATCATCTGGCAAAAACCGAATCTGCTGCTGCTCGACGAGCCGACCAACCACCTCGACCTGGAAACCCGCCATGCGTTGACCATGGCGCTGGCGCAATTCGATGGCACCTTGATTCTCGTGTCGCACGACCGCCATTTGCTGCGCGCCACCACCGATCAATTCCTGCTGGTCGCCGGCGGGCGCGTGCAGCCCTTCGATGGCGACCTGGACGACTACCGCGACTGGCTGCTGCAGGACGCTGCCGACAAACGCAGCGCGTCACGCGCCGCTGCCAGGCCGGACGCCGGCATGGCGGCTGACATGGGCACCAACCGCAAGGAGCAGCGCCGCGCCGAAGCCGAAGAACGGCAACGGCTGACTCAGTTGCGCAAACCGCTGCAAAACAAAATCGCCAAGCTGGAGAAGGAACTGGCCGAGCTCGAGCAGGAGAAGCAACGGCTCGACGCCGTTCTGGCGGACTCGGCCACCTACACCGACGCCAACAAAACGCTGCTGACCGACAGCCTGAAGCGCCAGGGCGAGGTCACGGGCCGGCTGGCCGAGGTCGAGAGCGCGTGGCTCGACGCACAGGAGGCGATCGAAAAAATCGCCTGACCGGATCGGTGCGGACGCGGCGGCGCTAGAGCGCCGCGATGGCCTGGTCGATACGGTCGACCGCACGCACCTCGAGTCCGTCGATAGGTTGCTTGGGAGCATTGGCCTTGGGGATGATCGCCAGCGAAAAACCGAGTTTCGCGGCTTCTTTCAAACGGTCCTGCCCGCGCGGGCTGGGCCTTATTTCGCCGGCCAGACCGACCTCGCCGAACGCCACGATGCCACGCGGCAGCGGGCGATTGCGCAATGACGAGTGAATCGCGAGCATGACCGCCAGATCGGCCGCCGGCTCGGTGATTTTTACGCCGCCCACGGCATTGAGAAAGACATCCTGATCGAAACACGCAATACCGGCATGGCGATGCAACACCGCCAGCAGCATCGCCAAGCGATTCTGTTCGAGCCCGACGGCCAGGCGCCGGGGGTTCGGCACTTGTGCGGTATCGACCAGGGCCTGGATTTCGACCAGCAGCGGCCGCGTGCCTTCCTGCGTGACCAGCACGCATGAACCCGGCACGGTCTGATCGTGCTGCGAGAGGAACAGCGCCGATGGATTGGAGACACCCCGCAGCCCTTTTTCGGTCATGGCGAATACGCCAAGCTCGTTGACCGCACCAAAGCGGTTCTTGAAGGCGCGCACCAGCCGGAACGACGAATGCGTGTCGCCTTCGAAGTAAAGCACCGTATCGACGATATGCTCGAGCACGCGGGGCCCGGCCAGGTTGCCTTCCTTGGTGACGTGCCCGACCATGATCACGGTCACGCCGGACTGCTTGGCGGTGCGCGTGAGCTGTGCGGCGCATTCGCGCACCTGCGCGACGGAGCCGGGCGCGGAGGTCAATGCCTCGGAATAAACGGTCTGGATGGAATCGATCACGACGATCTCGGGGCGCTCGGTCTCGATCGCCGCGAGGATCTTTTCCAATTGAATCTCGGCCAGCAAATGGAGCTCGCCGCTGGCCGGCCCCGCCAGGTCCAGGCGCTGTGCACGCAGCGCGATCTGTGCGCCGGACTCCTCGCCGCTCACATACAGGGCCGGCCGTTCGCGCGCAACCTGCGCCAGCGATTGCAGCAGCAGCGTCGATTTTCCGATGCCCGGATCCCCGCCGATAAGCACCACCCCGCCGGCCACCAGCCCGCCGCCCAGCACCCGGTCGAACTCGCCGATGCCGCTCGAAAAACGCGGCACGTCCGCTGCTTCGATATCCGCCAGGCGCCGCACCGGCGTGCTCTTGGCCAGCGCCTGGTAGCGATGCCCCGAAGGGGATTCGGCGACCGTTTCCAATAATGAATTCCAGGCGTTGCAATGCGGGCATTGGCCCTGCCATTTCGGCGACTGGCCGCCGCAGTCCGAACAGGTATAAATCGTCTTGGCTTTGGCCATCCGGGACAGATCTCAG
>JAGXBI010000112.1 GCA_018971155.1 Burkholderiales bacterium | reverse complement strand
TCTCCGGCGCGAGCGGTATGATCAGCAGGCCCAGCACGAACACAATGGCCGTCAGCGCCACCGGCACGCCAAGCGTCTTCATGTGCAGCACCATTGCGCCGAGCGCGAAGTTCACGCCGGCACCGATAAAGCGGCCCGCCGACGTGCAGAAAGCGAAGGCAGTGGCGCGCACGCGGGTCTCGAACTGTTCCGGCAGCCACAGGCTGAACAGCGCGAAATTGCCGCCGAAAAAGCCGAGCACGAACAGCAGCGCGATAAACGGCACCAGCCCATTGGGCAGGTAGAACGCCCAGCCGAAGCTCACGGCAATCGACACGGCCATGCCGAGGAAGTACACCGCAAGCGTCTTGCGCCGGCCGATCTTCTCGGCCATCGGCGGCAGCGCGAGGCAGCCCAGGATCGTACCGATCGACAGGATCGCAGTGGCGATCGAGGCGGTCTTCACCGCGTCGACCTTGGCCATGCCCGCCTTGAGCGCCAACTGGATGACGGCGGCCGGCTCATACACCGCGCCGGCCCACAGGCCGATGATGGCCACCGTCAGCAAGGCTGCGGCCACCAGGGTGCGCCTGACATAACGGGCGCTGAAGATTTCGCGCAATGGCTTGGTGTGCTGAACCACGGCGGTCTTTTCGGCGCGCTCCCATTTGTCGGTTTCCTTCACGCGCAGCAGCACCAGGATCGACACCACCACCGGCAATGCGCCGGTGAGGAACATCGCGCGCCAGCCGAAGTGCGCACCGACCGTGTAATTGAGCGCGGCGGCCAGGAAAAAGCCCGCGTAGTAGCCGGTCTGCAGATAGCCGGCGCCCATCTTGCGACGGTCCTCCGGCCACGCCTCGGCCACGTAGGTGCCGGCCAGCGCCCATTCACCTCCAATGCCGATGCCGGCGATCAGCCGATAGATCGCCAGCGACCAGACTGACTGCGCGGTGGCGGCCAGCCCCGTGAAAATGGCGAATATGAAAATCGTCGCGGCCAGCACACGGGTGCGCCCGAAGCGGTCGGCAATCGGGCCCCAGATGAATGACAGGCCCCAACCGACCAGAAACAGCGCGAACAGAATCGAGCCGGCCAGCCCAATATTGCCCGGGGTGGCGGCATAGCCGGACTTGGGCAGCAATTCGGTCAGCGCCGGCGCGAGCACCAGCGCGTAAATGAACGAATCCATGCCGTCCAGCGTCCAGCCCGCCCAGGCGCCCCAAAAGCCGGCGATTTGCGAGCGATTGAGTGGCGTGCGCTGCTTGCGCGCCCCGGTGCCAGTCATCGTGTTATCCAACATCTCCATAGACTCCTCCAAAGTTGCGTTTGAACCGGTCGTGTCGCCGGGGTCGTTCCTTTTACTTTGAGTTATTTTTTTGTGCAAGAACCTCTTGCCGGGTTGAACCTCGTGATCTCGAGCGTGGTGCGATGATCTCCTCAACAGTGAAACAGCATGCGGCCGACCCGGCGCCGCACGGGTCAGTCGGCGGCGGGCTCCCGGTCGGTCAGCCACACCAGGTCTTCGAGCCGATGCTCGTCGGCGCTCACCGCGGTCCACCGGCAACAGGCGCCTGCGGCCAGCCGGGTCAGGACGCTGCCGCCAGGCATCTCGATAACCAGGTGGGCGCCGCGTTCGCGAGCCACCTCGATGGTGTCGTGCCAGCGCACGGGGCGGGCCATATTGTGCGCGAGATCGGCCGCGATCAGCTCGCCGCGCCACAGCGCACGCGCGCTGCTGCTGCTCAGGTACACGCAGCGCGGCGCATGCGTGGGCACATCGGCGAATGCGCGGGCGAGTTCGGCCGCCGGCTCGGCCAGCAGCGGGCAGTGCGACGGCACCGCCACCTGCAGCATTTCGCAGCGGCGCGCGCCGTGCTGCCGCGCCAGCAGTTCGATGCGTTGCAGCGCCGCTTGCGCGCCGGCGACCACCAGCTGGGTGAGACCGTTGAGGTTGGCCAGAAAAAGCGGCGAGCCCGGCGTATTGACGAGATCGATCAGCGGTTGCAAATCGTGCTGTGTCAGGCCGATGATCGCCAGCATCCCATAGCCGCGCGGATAGGCGTCCTCCATCAAGTGGCCACGCAGTTCGACGAGTCGCACGGCGTCGCCGAACGAGAGTGTGCCGGCCATCACCGCCGCGGGGTACGCGCCGATCGACAGGCCCGCGACCATCTCGGGCGGGCGGGTCCGGTGAGCCAGCAGGCGGGCAAAGGCCACGCCGGCGATCAGCAGGCAGAGTTGCACGGCAACGGTCGAGCGCAACGCGGCGGCGCTGTCGAGCGTGAGCACGTCGCGGCCCAGCGCCGCGCCGGCTTCATCGAGGGTGGCGGCAATCATCGGATGTGCGGGCAGGTCGTGCAGCATGCCGGCACGCTGCGCGCCCTGGCCCGGGAAAGTCCACACGATACTCATGCGCGGCAGGGGCACGATTGGGCCGCGGCCGGTGCCGAGAACGCCACGGGCCCGGCCCACGGATCGTCGCACAGCACCGGCCCGCGGTCGGTCCTGAGCAGCACGGCGCCGCGCGCGGCAGCCCACTCGGCCAGCGCGAATGCGCCGTGGCCGGTGTCGGCCTGGACATCAACGCGAGCGGCCGCATCCGCGGGTTCGGCCAACGCCGCCAGCGCACGCAGGAGCCCGGCTGCGGCGCTGACCGACATCGCGCGGGGCAGACGCAGCAGCAGATCGAGATCGCTGTCCTGGCGCAGCACGGGCAGGCCGCTGGCCAGCGTGAAACCGACACTGCCGGTGATGCCCCACGCCAGGCCGCGCTCGTCGAGCATCGGTGCGATCCGCTCCAGTATGCGCATACATGGCCATGCGCCGCGCTGGGAATGCGTTTGCCAGGCCCGCGAACTGGCCAGTGCCTCGGGTCTCACGCGAGCGGTGACGTTGCGCGCGTCGACCCAGGCGGCGTGACGCTCGCTGCGGGTGCGGCCCCGCAGGCCCACTGGAATGCGGGCGGGCAGCTCGCGCGGGGCACGCCGCACCACGGCGGGCGCCCCGCGCAGCCACGGCTCCGACGCCCAGTGCGGCAGCGCGCCGCGCGATTCGTACGCATCGGGCGAGGCAACCCACAGGAGGTCGTGCGGCATGCAGCCGCCCGCGATATCAGCGCCCGGGCGCAGCGGATTCATTGCCAGGGTGCGCGTGGACGCCGCGCGCGCGGCGCCGGATGCCATGGGTTCGCGCATTGCCGTCACCATTGTTCGCGCAGCAAGGCCTTTACCCGGCAGGTGGCGGCGCGGTGCGCTCCGGCCTGCGCCACGCCCGGGCGGCGATCCGGTTCGGCGCGGATTTCGCGCACGGCCGCTTCCAGCGCCTCGCGCACCAGCGCCACATCGGCCGGCGTCGGAGCGTCGGCCTGGCGCACTTTCAGCAGGCGCCATAGCAGGCCCAGCGACGCATAGTTGCCGATGTCGTAAGCCATCGGCGGCACCTGCGCGGTCAGCGCCTCGAGCGCCTCGATGGTGCGCAGCGTGATGCGCGCGGCCGACGCCTTGCCCATCGCGTGCACCATCACCTGCGGGTCGTCGAGCGCGAGCAGTCGGTTGGCCTGATAGCCATGGGCCAGGAAGGCCCCCGACATGGCCCGCCCGACCAGCAGCGCGATGACCGGATGGCCTAGCTCGCGCGCGCTCGCATACGCATCGACGGCGCCAGCCAGCGCCTGATGAATGCCCAATGCCTCCTCGTTGCGGCCATAGGCCTGGCTGGCGACATCGACCACGGCCACCACTGTTCGCTTGCGAGCGCTGCGTTCGTCGGCGGCGATCACCTCACGCACGGCACGGGCAATGTCCCAGGCTTCGCGCAGCCCCACTTCGCCATGGCGGGCGCGGGCAAACGGGTTATCCGGGTCGGGCATCACGGCGATATAGCGCGCCGGGGCGCCGGCCAGCGATGCGTCGACCACCTGGACCGAGGCGGCATAGCCGGCTTGCGGCTTGGCTGCCCCGGTCAGCGCGGCGAGCCACGTGCGCCCGCGCTGCGCCAGTTCGGAGGAATTGGAGGATGTCATGCGGCTAATCTCCTGCCATAAATCGTGACCACCTGTTCCGGCGTAAGCGTCGTGTCGGGGTCGACCTGCGCGAGACGGTCCTGAAACTGTCCGACGCGCTCGCTGCGGCACAGCGGCGGGGTGCCGCGTGCGAAACTGCCGATGGCGGCCTCGCGCACCTGTGCCGCGTCGTCCTCGACCAGCCGGTCGGCCAGTCCGCTGCGGTAGCGCTGCTCGCCGCCGGTCAGGCGCCAGATCATCGGTTTGTCGCGCGAATCGAATTCGGCGATGCCGGCTTCCTGCTCGATCACCGCCGGGCCATTGAGCCCGAGGCGCGCCTCGCGCGTGACGATCAGCTCGCTGCACAGCGCCGCGGCGATCGACATGCCGCCGTAGCAGCCGACCGTGCCGGCGATGATGCCCACCACCGGGCGGTGGCGCCGCAGCGCGACGATCGCGGCCTGGATCTCGGCGATCGCGGCCAGGCCGAGATTGGCTTCCTGCAGGCGCACCCCGCCGGTCTCGAACAGAATGAGCGCGCCGGTCGGCGTGCCGTTGAGATTGTCCTCGAGCGCCAGCGCCAGGCAGCCGGCGATTTTCGCGCCGGCGATCTCGCCCATGCTGCCGCCCTGGAATGCGCCCTCGATCGCGAGCACGACAGCCGGCTGCTGCGCCAGCAATCCTTTGGCGGCAACCACGCCGTCGTCGGCCTGCGCGGTAATGCCCTGCTGCAGGAGCCATGACGAATACAGGCGCTCGAACGGGCCGGCCAGTTCGCGCAATGTTCCTGGATCGAGCAGCGCAGCGGCCCGCTCGCGCGCGCTCAGTTCGATGAAGCTCTTTCTGTTCAGAATGTCCTGCGCATTCATTGGCGGGCTCCGGTATCGTCAGCGGCGATCATGTCGAGGACCTGCCCCACGCGCATGCGCACCACGCCGGGCGTGGCGCCGAAATCGTTGATTTCCAGCCGCGCGGCGGGCAACGTGCCGGTGCCGAAAATGCGCTCGAGCACGGCGGCCCAGACGCCGGCCATGCCATCGACCGAGGTCGTCACGCGAACGATGGTGCGCGCGTCGTCGGCCGGCTCGAGCAGCACTTCGAGATCGCCCGAGGCCACCACGCCGGCGAGCGCGCGGCCGCGGGCGCGCGTGCCGGCGGGGTAATCGAAGGTCAAGGTTTCCATGATGAGCTATGCCTTTGAGGCAGCCTGCGCCGGGCGCAGCCGCCGATCCAGAAAGAGGGCGGCGGCCAGCAGATCGGCCGCCCCGCCCGGAGATACGCGCAGGCCCAGCTGCCGGCGCGTCAGCGCCGCGAGCGCTCGCCGGCCGGCCAGTGTTGCCGCGCCGCCGGCGTCGAGCACCGCCTGCGCGCCAGCCTGGGTAGCGGCCAGCGCGGCAGGACCGCCTCGCGCCAGCACGCAGGTATCGTCCAGGCTCGCCATTACCGCCAGCAGAGCATTCAGGCGCGCCGCGTTTTCATGATCGCCGCGCGCCCGCGCCTGCCAAAGGGCTGGCAAGGCCGCGTTCACGACGTGCGGAAAGCCGGCTTGCGCCTGTGCGCGAGCGCCGCCTACGCCATAGGCCAGGCAGGCTTGCTCGCCCTTGTGCCCGGTCGACGCTGGCGCGTAGCGGTCGGTCAGACGGGCAAGTGCGCCGGCATGCTCGGCGATCACTCGCGCAGCGCGCTCGGCAGGGTATTGCGCGGCGGCCGACACCAGCAGGCCGAGCGCCCAGATCGCGCCACGATGGGTGTTCACGCCGCCGGTGGCGTGCAGCATCGCCGCTTCGGCATGCCGGCCGAGCGCGCCGACGCGCTCGCGCAGGACGCCGTCCAGCGGGGCATGCCAGCTGGCCAGTGCCATGGCGTGAAACGAAGGCAGCAGTGCGCAGGCCGAGCGACACATCAGCGGCCAGCTCAGATCGTCGTGCGCGCCACGGCCTCCCAGGTCCACCAGACCTGGTTTCGGGGTAAGCATGACTTCGTCGAGCAGCGCCGCCACCGCATCGCGCGCCAGCCGGGCCGCAGCCCGATGGGCTGCTGGGGTGGCAGGGTGGGCGGCGGGGGGCGCGAGCGTGTGCCGAGACACTTGACGGGGCTGCATCACCAGCTCCTGAAGCGGGCCGGCGGATCATATAACCCGACGGACCACTCGACCAGATCGGCCATGCTTTTGGCGGCCAGCAGCGAGCGCGTGGCGGCGCGGCGGTCGACGCCGAGATCCTCCGGCAGCGCCACCAGCCCGTCATGGCGCAAGGCAGCCCGCTCGGCCGGATCGGAGCGCAGGCCGATCGGCGTGACGCCCGAGACCGCGGCGATCATGCGCTTGCGCTCCTCCAGCGAGCGGGCCTTGTAGAGATAGGCGATGCCTTCCTCGGTGAGCACGTGGGTGACATCGTCTCCGTAGATCATCACCGGCGCCAGCGGCATGCCGGCCGCGCGGCCGACGTCGACCGCATCGAGCGACTCCACCACCGACGGCCGGCCAGAACCCTGGAAGGTCTCGACCATCTGCACCACCAGCTTGCGGCCGCGCTCGAGCGGGTCGTCGGTCCGCAGCAGGTCGAGCCAGGCCGGGCTGGCGTGACGCCGGCCATGCGGATCGTGCCCCATGTTCGGCGCGCCGCCGAAACCGGTCAGGCGCCCATGGGTGACGGTCGATGAATTGCCAAGACCATCCATCTGCAGCGTCGAGCCGATGAACAGATCGACCGCGTACTGACCGGCCAGCTGGCAGAACGCGCGGTTCGAGCGCAGCGAGCCGTCACGGCCGGTGAAGAATATATCGGGGCGCGCGGCGATATATGACTCCATGCCGAGCTCGCCGCCGAAGCAATGCACGCTCTTGACCCAGCCTGACTCGATTGCCGGAATCAAGGTTGGGTGCGGGTTGAGCGTCCAGTGTTGGCAGATTTTTCCCTTGAGGCCGAGTTGCTCGCCATAGGTCGGCAAAATCAGCTCGATGGCCGCCGTGTTGAAGCCGATGCCATGATTGAGCGACTGCACCTGGTGGCGCTCGTAGACGCCGCGGATCGCCATCATTGCCATCAGCACGTGCATCGGCTTGATCAGGCGCGGATCGCGCGTGAACAGCGGCTCGATGAAAAACGGCCGATCGGCCTGCACCACGAAGTCGACCCACGAGCCGGGAATGTCGACACGGCGTAGCTCGCCCGGGTCGTCGACGATCTCGTTGACCTGGGCAATCACGATACCGTCCCGAAAGGCAGCCGCCTCGACCAGCGCTGGCGTGTCCTCGGTGCTCGGGCCGGTGTAGAGATTGCCATGGCGGTCGGCCTGATAGGCAGCGACCAGCACGACGTTGGGTGTCAAATCGACGTACAGCCGCGCGTACAGCTCGATATAGGTATGGATGGCGCCGACTTCGAGGATGCCGTCCTGCAGGAATTGCGAGATGCGCAGGCTTTGCGTGCCGGCATAGGCGAAGTCGAGCCTGCGGGCAATGCCGCGCTCGAACAGATCGAGGTGCTCGGGGCGGCTCACGCTCGGGATGATCAGATGCAGGTCGTGCAGTACACCGGGGTCGGCCTGCGCCAGCGAGCGCGACAGGAAATCCGCCTGCTTCTGGTTATTGCCTTCGAGCACCACGCGATCGCCCGGCACGATCAACCGCTCGAGCGCCGCGACGATGTGCTCCCGGGGCAGCACCGCGCCGTCGGCCAAGGAGTGTACCTGGGCCAGGCGCCGTGCTTTTTCCGCCCGGCGCGTGGCCCAGCGATTAGCGGCAGGTGAATGAACGGTCATGCGCTTTCTCTCACGGGATATGGTTTTACTTTAGGGCGCGGAGCAACGCGTATCAATCAAGCCAAGCGTAAATACATTACTATTAAGTTAATCATTCGATTTACCCGAGAGGCTCCCCAATGGCGATCGACGAAGCGGTCACGATCAAGAAGCTGGAAGTGTTCTTGGCATTCATGCGCGCGGGCAATATGGCCCGCGTCTCGGAGCGTCTGTCGCAGAGCGTGGTGAGCGTGCATCGCGCGCTGCACTCGCTCGAGGAGGGCGTGGGCTGTCCGCTGTTCAAGCTCGACGGGCGCAAGCTGATTCCGCTGCAAACCGCATACACGCTGGCCGAATACGCCGAGCGGGTGGTGCGCGAGTGCGAGGAAGGGTTGCGCCGCACGCGCGAGGCCGCGGGCTTCGCTTCGCCGCGACTGAAAATCGGCTCGCTGTATTCGCTCACCGTCGGCACCATTCCCGAATTGCTCATCAAGCTCAAGGTGCGCAAATCCGGGCTGGACGTCGACCTGACGCTGGGCTCGAATCGGCTGCTGCTGGAGTTGCTCTCGCAGGGGCGGCTCGACGCGATCGTGATCGCATTGCGGCAGGGGTATCCGGACGATTCGCTGCTGTCGGTGCCGCTGTTCGACGACGACATCTTTTTCGCGGCGCCCGAAGTCTCGCCCTATGCGCACGATGGCGAGATCGACCTGGCACGCCTGCGCGACGAAAAATTCGTCTCGCTCGACGACGAATATGCCACTGCGTCCAATTTCAGCCATGCTTTCGAGATCGCCGGCTACCAGCCCCAACTGGCGATGCGTGTCGGCGATATCTTTTCGCTGGTCAACCTGGTCAGCGGCAGTGTCGGATATAGCCTGCTGCCGGGACGGGTGCGGCCTTTCAGCCCGCGCATCCAACTGATTCCGTTGGCGGAGAAGTACCGCACGCGTCAGACCATCGCCCTGATGCTGCCGAAAAAGCGCGAGCGCGACCCGAATCTGCTGGCACTGGCTGCCGAGTGCCGCATGCTGGGCGCGGCGCGAGGCTGACTGAAGCAGCGCGCCCGCCGGAATTTGGGGGGTAGCGCACCCCGCGCGCCGCCTTATGGGGCAAAATCCTACTCGTGACAATCAGCGCACTCTAGCGTGCCGGCGCAACCGCCCTCGACAGGTATGGAGCGCGGCGCCGATTCTTCCAGGAAGCGTATTGCCCGATGTTGAATCCTGTCAGTATTCTCGCGGTGACTTTTCTGTCGAGCCTGATGAGCATGGCGGTGCTGGCCTCGTTGCGGCCGGCCGGCATTGCCGGCTTGACCCGCTGGATCAGCGCGAATGGGCTGGCCATGATTTCCCTGGTGCTGTTCGCCTGGCAGGGGCACGGCCCGGCGTTTTTGACGATCATCGTCGCCAATGGCGTGATGGCTGCGGCGGTCCTGTTGATCCTGCAGGGAGCGCGGCAGTGCTTCGGTCGGCGCATCCATTACCCGGCGGAGTATGGCGCGCTGATTGCCGCGATCGCGGGGGTGACGTATTGGTACGCGGCAGTGCCCGACATCGACGCGCGCATTGCCGTTGTCTCGGCATTTCACGCCTACGTGTACGCCGCGCTGGGGTGGCTCGCCTGGAGGGTCAGGCCGGCCGAGCGGCCCAGATACAGCTACCGGTTCGTCGCGGTGGTCGGCGCGCTCGGCAGCGTCGGCCATTTGATGCGCGGCGCGACCTATCTGTTCGGTGCGATCGGCCAGAACGCCTTGCTGCAGGTCTCGCCCGTCAACATCGCCTTTCTGGGGCTGGGCATTCTGGCGCTGCCTTGCCTGTCGATCGGCATGGTCATGCTGGCCCACGACCGGCTCGTCAAACGGCTCGAGCGGCTGGCCAACGTCGACGAACTGACCAGCGTGCTGTCGCGGCGCGCTTTCCTCGCACAGGCCGAAGCCTTGGCGCGCGCCACCCGGCGGCGCGGCACGCGCCTGTTCCTGGCCATTATCGACCTTGATCACTTCAAGGCCATCAACGACGATTACGGTCACGGCTGCGGCGACTGTGTGCTGGCGCATTTTGCTGCGCTGGTGTCGGAGGAAATCCAGTCGCGCGACATTTTCGGGCGGCTCGGCGGCGAGGAGTTTGCCTTGTGCTTTTCGGCGGCCACACCCGACCAGGCGCTGGGGCTGGTCGACGGCCTGCGCCGCAAGGTCGCCGCATCCACCTGTCAGACGCCTGCGGGCACGGTAGCCTGCACCTTCAGTGTGGGCGTCGATGAATATCTTGTCGACGAGTCGGTATCGGCCCCAATGGCGCGCGCCGACGCCGCGCTCTACACCGCCAAGGCCTTGGG
>JAGXBI010000111.1 GCA_018971155.1 Burkholderiales bacterium | reverse complement strand
GAACTCGGCTTCGACGACGCCACGCGCTGGCTCGGCCTGCAAATCAGGCAACACGTGCAGCATGATGCGACACATGCCGAAGTCGAGTTCGTCGCGCGCTACAAAGTCGGCGGCCGCGCCTACCGGCTGCACGAACGCAGCCGCTTCGAACGCGTGCCGCCCGAAGAGGGCGGGCGCTGGCTCTATCTCGACGGCACCCTATTCGACTAACCTCCACCTCATTTCAGACTCAGGTTTTTGCCATGCCGATCATCGAAAGCAAGCTCAATCCGCGCGCCGAGGAATTCCAGCGCAATGCCGCCGCCATGCAGGCCGTGGTCGACGATCTGCGCGCCAAGGTCGCCGCGTTGGCCGGCGGCGGCGGTGAAGCCGCCCGCAAGAAGCACCTCGCACGCGGCAAGCTGCTGCCGCGCGATCGCGTCCAGCAACTGCTCGATCCGGGCACCCCGTTTCTCGAATTCTCGCAACTGGCCGCCTACGACATGTACCGCAACGAAGCGCCGGGCGCGGGCGTGATCACCGGCATCGGTCGCGTGGCCGGCCACGAATGCGTGATCGTATGCAACGACGCGACGGTCAAGGGCGGCACCTATTACCCGATCACGGTGAAAAAGCACGTGCGGGCGCAGGAGATCGCCGAGCAAAACAACCTGCCGTGTATTTATCTGGTCGACTCGGGCGGCGCGAATTTGCCGAACCAGGACGAGGTGTTTCCCGACCGCGATCATTTCGGCCGCATCTTCTATAACCAGGCCAACCTGTCGGCGCGGGGCATTCCACAGATCGCCGTGGTGATGGGTTCGTGCACCGCGGGCGGCGCCTACGTGCCGGCCATGAGCGACGAGTCGATCATCGTCAAGAACCAGGGCACCATCTTTCTGGGCGGCCCGCCGCTGGTCAAGGCCGCCACGGGCGAGGAAGTCAGCGCCGAGGATCTCGGCGGCGGCGACGTGCATACCCGGCTCTCCGGCGTGGTCGACCATTTCGCGCAGAACGATGCGCATGCGCTGGCGATCGCGCGCGGCATCGCCGCCAACTTCAATCGCGTCAAGCCGGCCCAGATGGCCGTGCGCGCGCCGGTCGAGCCGCATTACGATCCGCGCACCCTGTACGGCGTGATCCCGGCCGATACGCGCAAGCCGTTCGACATCCGCGAGATCATCGCGCGCATTGTCGACGGTTCGGAGTTCGATGAATTCAAGGCACGCTACGGCACCACGCTGGTATGCGGCTTCGCCCACCTGTGGGGCTACCCGGTGGGCATCGTCGCCAACAATGGCATCCTGTTCTCGGAGTCGGCCCAAAAGGGCGCGCACTTCATCGAACTGTGCTGCCAGCGCAAGATCCCGCTGATCTTCCTGCAGAACATCACCGGCTTCATGGTCGGACGCAAGTACGAGAACGAAGGCATCGCCAAGCATGGCGCCAAAATGGTCACCGCGGTGGCCACCGCGCAGGTGCCCAAGCTCACCGTCATCATCGGCGGCTCGTTCGGCGCCGGCAACTACGGCATGTGCGGGCGCGCCTATTCGCCGCGCTTTTTGTGGATGTGGCCCAACGCGCGCATCTCGGTGATGGGCGGCGAGCAGGCCGCCTCGGTACTGGCGACCGTCAAGCGCGACGGCATCGAGACCAAGGGCGGGCACTGGAGCGCCGAAGAAGAAGAGGCGTTCAAGGCGCCGATTCGCGAGCAATACGAGAAGCAGGGCCACCCCTACTACGCCAGCGCGCGGCTGTGGGACGACGGCGTAATCGATCCGGCCGACACCCGCACGGTGCTCGGCCTCGGGCTGTCGGCCGCGCTCAACGCGCCGATTCCCGACACCCGTTTCGGCGTGTTCCGCATGTAAGCCGGCCTCGCCCCACGTTCTCTTATCGACAGGACATCCCCATGCAACTCGAGACCCTGCAGATCGCCATCGAAAACCACGTCGCCACCGTCACGCTCAACCGCCCGGCGGTGCGCAACGCCTTCAATGAAACCGTCATCGAGGAACTGACCGGCGCGTTTCGCGCGCTGGGCGCGCGCGAGGACGTGCGCGCCATCGTGCTGGCGGCCAACGGCCCGGCCTTTTGCGCGGGCGCCGACCTCAACTGGATGAAAAAGATGGCGGGCTACTCCGACGAGGAAAACCGCGCCGACGCGATGACGCTCGCGACCATGCTCAACACCATCTACACTTGCCCCAAGGCGGTGGTCGCGCGCGTGCAGGGCGATGCCTACGCCGGCGGCTGCGGCCTGGTGGCCGTGTGCGACATCGTGGTGTGCGCCGACAGCGCGCATTTCTGCATTTCCGAAGCGAAGCTCGGGCTGAGCCCGGCGACCATCAGCCCGTACGTGATTCGCGCCATCGGCGAGCAGGCCGCGCGACGCTACTTCATCACAGCCGAGCGCTTCGACGCGGCCACCGCCCAGCGCCTGGGCCTGGCGCACGAAGTCGTGCCGGCCGACGGGCTCGATGCGGCCGTGCACGCCATCACGCGCACGCTGGCCGAGAACAGCCCGAATGCCGTGCGCGAGTGCAAGCGGCTGGTGCATGACGTCGCCGGGCGTGCGCTCGACACCGCGCTGATCGCCGAGACCGCCGAGCGTATCGCACATATGCGCGCCTCGGACGAAGGCAAGGAGGGCGTGCGCGCGTTCCTGGAAAAGCGCACGCCGTCGTGGCGCGCATAAAGCGATGGCCTAAAAAATTTCACGGCGCGGCGCGCGGGAGATGCCGAGCAATTGGTACCGGATTTTGCAAATATCGAATCATCTTCCGCCAATTCTTTTTATTTTTTGCTAATTTGCAGTCAAACTGACCTATTGATCGTTTTCGGATGCATCCATAACATGCCCCCATTCACTCTGCTTCGCCTCCCGGTTCGCCCGCTGCGCCTGTACGCGCACAGCGGGACGTGCCGGCGCCGTCCTGGCCGGCGGAGCGGGCTTTCGGGAGTCAACCATGGACGCTAATTCCAATACCGGCTGGCGCGAGCGCAGCCTGCGGCACGTCTGGCACCCCTGCACGCAGATGAAGCAGCAGGCCGAACTGCCGCTGGTGCCGCTGAGCCGCGGCCAGGGCCCCTGGCTTTATGACATGGCCGGCCAGCGCTATCTCGACGCCATCAGTTCCTGGTGGGTCAATCTGTTCGGGCATGCCAATGCGCGCATCAACGCCGCACTCGTCGAGCAGCTCGCCACGCTCGAGCACGCCATGCTGGCCGGTTTCACGCACGCGCCGGTCATCGAGCTCTCCGAGCGCCTGGCGGCGCTCACCGGCGAGGCGCTCGGCCATTGCTTCTACGCCTCGGACGGCGCCTCGGCGGTCGAGATCGCGCTGAAGATGAGCTTTCATTACTGGCGCAACCACGGCCAGACCGACAAGCGCGAATTCGTCTGCCTGCGCAACGGCTATCACGGCGAAACGCTCGGCGCGCTCGGCGTGACCGACGTGGCGATCTTTCGCGACGCCTATGACCCGCTGCTGCGCCACGCACACGTGGTCGCCTCGCCCGATGCGCGCGACGCGCGTGAGGGCGAAAGCGCGCGCGAGGTCGCGCAGCGCGCGGCCGACGAACTCGAGGCGCTGCTGCAGGCACGCCACGGGCAAATCGCCGCGCTGATCGTCGAGCCGCTGGTGCAGTGCGCCGCCGGCATGGCGATGTACGACACGCATTACCTGACGCTGGTACGCGCGCTGTGCGACCGCTACCAGGTGCACCTGATCGCCGACGAGATCGCCGTCGGCTGCGGGCGCACCGGCACCTTTTTCGCCTGCGAGCAAGCGCAGCTGTGGCCCGACTTCCTGACGCTGTCCAAGGGCATCAGCGGGGGCTACCTGCCGCTGTCGCTGGTGATGACCACCGACCGCATATACGACGCGTTCTATCACGACGAGACGGTGCGCGGCTTCCTGCACTCGCATTCGTACACCGGCAATGCGCTGGCATGCCGGGCCGCACTGGCCACCCTCGACATCTTCCGCGACGACGACGTACTCAACGCCAACCGCGCCCGCGCGGCCCGGCTCACCGCCCTGCTCGCGCCGCTCGCGGCCCATCCGCGCGTGCGGCACTTCCGCCAGCGCGGCATGATCTGGGCCTTCGACGTCGCGCTCGACACGCCGGCCGAGGCCTCCGCCTTCGCGCGGCGCTGCCACGCAGCGGCACTCGCGCGCGGCCTGCTGCTGCGCCCGATCGGCAACACCGTCTATCTGATGCCGCCGTATGTGCTCGACGACGACGCCCAGACCTGGCTGGCCACCCAAACACTGGCGGCATTGACCGACGCACTCGAGGCGCACTGACATGCAATTACTGGACTCCCTCGAACAGGGCCTGCAGGCGCTCGACGCGCAACACCTGAGGCGCCGCCGGCGCACCGCCGACACCCCGTGCGCGCCGCACGTGCAGGTCGACGGGCGCGCCATGCTGGCTTTCTGCAGCAACGACTACCTGGGTCTGGCCGCCCATCCGGCCGTCACCGCCGCCTTCGCCGAGGGCGTGGCGCGCTACGGCGCCGGCAGCGGCGCATCGCACCTGATCAGCGGCCATGCGCGCGCCCACGCGCAACTCGAGGAACGGCTCGCGGCCATCATGGCACCCCACCTGGAGCAGGCCCGGGCACTGTATTTCTGCACCGGCTACATGGCCAACCTGGCGGTCTTGAGCGCCCTGGCCGGCAAGGACGCGGCGATCTTCTCCGAAGCGCTCAACCATGCGTCGCTGATCGACGGCGCGCGTCTGGCGCGCGCCGAGGTGCACGTGTACCCGCACGGCGACACCGGCGTGCTGGCCGAACAACTGGCCGCGTGCCGGGCCAGCACCAAGCTGATCGTCACCGACGGCGTATTCTCGATGGACGGCGACATCGCGCCGCTGCGCGAGCTGCTGGCGCTGGCCGAACGGCACGGCGCCTGGCTGGTGGTCGACGATGCGCACGGCTTCGGCGTACTGGGCGACCAGGGTCACGGCGTGCTGGAGCACTTCGGCCTGCGCTCGCCGCATCTGGTGCTGATGGGCACGCTCGGCAAGGCGGCCGGCGTGGGCGGCGCGTTCGTCGCCGCGCATGCGACGGTCATCGAATGGCTGGTCAACCGCGCGCGGCCCTACATCTTCACCACGGCCGCAGCGCCCGCCCAGGCCCACGCGCTGCTCACCAGCCTGGACATCATCGAAGGCGACGAAGGCCGCAGCCGACGCACGCACCTGCAGGCGCTGATCGCGCAACTGAAGGACGACCTGCGCCTGCGTGGCTGGCAGCACATGGCCTCGCCCACCGCGATCCAGCCGATCGTGCTGGGCGCCAACGAGCACGCGCTGCGCGCGGCCGCCGCGCTCGACGCCGCCGGCCTGTGGGTGCCGGCGATCCGCCCGCCCACCGTGCCGGCCGGCACGGCCCGCCTGCGCGTGACGCTGTCGGCCGCGCATACTGCCGACGACGTCGGGCGGCTCGTCCAGACGCTCAACCAGCTCAACGCGGAGATCTGAAATGGGCGCCAAACACGCCTTTTTTGTTACCGGCACCGACACCGAGATCGGCAAGACGCTGACCTCGGCGGCCCTGCTGCACGCCTTCGCCCGGCGCGGCCTGTCGACTGTCGGCTATAAATCGCTGGCCGCCGGCGCGACACAGCGCGAGGGCCGCTGGGTCAACGAAGACGTCGAACTGCTCAGCCAGGCCAGCAGCGTCGCGCTGCCGCCCGAGCGATACTGCCCCTACGTACTGCACGACGCCACCGCTCCGCACATCGCCGCGGCCGGCGAGGGCATCGCGCTCGACCCGGCGGTGATCCGCGCGGGCTACGCGCAGCTCACGACCCTGGCCGATGCGGTCATCGTCGAAGGCGTAGGCGGCTTTCGCGTGCCGCTCACCGACACGCTCGACACCGCCGATCTGGCGATGCAACTCGGCCTGCCGGTCGTGCTGACGGTGGGCATCCGGCTGGGCTGCATCAGCCATGCGCTGCTCACCGCCGAGGCCATTGCCGCGCGCGGCCTGCGCCTGGCCGGCTGGGTCGCCAATCAGGTCGACCCGGCCATGCGCCACGCGCAGGCCAACGTCGAGACGCTGGCCGCGCGGCTCGGCGCGCCGCTGCTTGGCAACATCCCCTATCTGCCCCACCCGGACCCCGCCACCGCGTCCGGCTACCTCGACATCGCTCCACTGCTGGCCGAACAACTTTGAACCAAGGAACTCCCATGCAAACTCACGCCCACACCGCCGCCGCCCATCAGGACGACCTGCGCAAGAACGCCACCGCATGGCGCACCGCCGACGTGCTGGCGCTGTTCGAACTGCCGTTCGCCGATCTGATTTATCGCGCCCAGCAGGTGCATCGCGAGCATTTCGACGCCAACGCCGTGCAGCTCTCGACGCTGCTGTCGATCAAGACTGGCGGCTGCCCGGAAGACTGCGCCTACTGCCCGCAATCGGCACGCTACGACACCGGCGTCGAAGCCGACAAGCTGATGCCGCTCGACGAAGTGCTGGCCGCGGCGCAACGCGCCAAGGACAACGGCGCGACGCGCTTTTGCATGGGTGCGGCCTGGCGCTCGCCCAAGCCGCATCACCTCGAGGCGGTGCAGGACATGGTGCGCGGAGTCAAGGCGATGGGGCTGGAGACCTGCGTCACGCTCGGCATGCTCAAGGAAGGCCAGGCCGAAGAACTCAAGAATGCCGGCCTCGACTACTACAACCATAACCTCGATACCGCGCCGGAGTTCTACGGCCAGATCATCACCACCCGCACCTACCAGGACCGGCTCGACACCCTCGAGCGCGTGCGCGAGGCCGGCCTCAAGGTGTGCTGCGGCGGCATCGTCGGGCTGGGCGAATCGCGCCGCGAGCGGGCCGGGCTGATCGTACAGCTGGCCAACATGGACCCGTACCCGGAATCCGTGCCCATCAACAATCTGGTGCAGGTCGAAGGCACGCCGCTGGCCGGCAGCGAAGCAGTCGACCCGTTCGAGTTCGTGCGCTCCATCGCGGTGGCGCGCATCACCATGCCGCGCGCCATGGTGCGCCTGTCGGCCGGGCGCGAGACCATGGACGACGCGCTGCAGGCGCTGTGCTTCCTGGCCGGCGCCAACTCGATGTTCTACGGCGACCAGTTGCTGACCACCGGCAATCCGCAGGCCGAGGCCGACCGCCAGCTGCTGGCGCGCCTGGGCATGCACGCCAGCACCGAGGCGCAATTGAGCGAGCGGCTCGGCGAAGCGGGTTCGTCCGACGGGTGCGGCGCGGCCTGCGCATCCCACTGAGCCCGAGATACCCCCTGCGTTGAAAACGACTGGAGACGACATGTTCGACAAGATCCTGATTGCCAACCGCGGCGAAATCGCCTGCCGCGTCGCGGCAACCTGCCGCCGCCTCGGCATCAAGACCGTGGCGGTCTATTCCGACGCCGACGCGCAGGCCAAGCACGTCGCGGTTTGCGACGAGGCCGTGCATATCGGCGGCGCGGCCGCGCGCGACAGCTATTTGCGCATCGACGCGGTGATCGACGCGGCGCGGCGCACCGGCGCGCAAGCGATTCACCCGGGCTACGGATTTTTGTCGGAGAACGAAGCGTTCGCCGCCGCATGCGCGAGCGCCGGACTGGTCTTCATCGGCCCGCCGGTCGAGGCGATCCGGGCAATGGGCAGCAAAAGCGCCGCCAAGAGCCTGATGGAGCACGCCAACGTGCCGCTGGTGCCGGGCTATCACGGCGCCGAGCAGGCGCCCGAATTCCTGCAGGCACAGGCCGACGAGATCGGCTATCCGGTCCTGCTCAAGGCCAGCGCCGGCGGTGGCGGCAAGGGCATGCGGGTGGTCGAGAGCGCCGCCGACTTCAAGGCCGCGCTCGCCTCGTGCCAGCGCGAGGCGCAAAGCAGCTTCGGCGACGACCGCGTGCTGCTGGAAAAATACTTGACCCGGCCGCGCCACATCGAAATCCAGGTATTCGCCGACACGCACGGCAACTGCCTGTACCTGTTCGAGCGCGATTGCTCGGTGCAGCGCCGGCACCAGAAGGTGCTCGAGGAAGCGCCGGCCCCGGGCATGACCGAACAGCGCCGCCGCGCCATGGGCGAAGCGGCGGTGGCCGCCGCGCAGGCGGTCGGCTACGTCGGCGCCGGCACGGTCGAATTCATCGCCAACCAGGACGGCTCGTTCTATTTCATGGAAATGAACACGCGCCTGCAGGTCGAGCATCCGGTGACCGAAATGATCACCGGCCTGGATCTGGTCGAATGGCAATTGCGCGTGGCCGCCGGCGCACCGCTGCCGCTGCGCCAGGAAGAGCTGCGCCTGCACGGTCACGCGCTGGAGGCGCGCGTCTACGCGGAAAATCCCGACAACAACTTCCTGCCCTCGACCGGCACGCTCAAATACCTGCGCACGCCCGCGGCAGTCGCTTTCGAGCGCGGCGCGCAGGGCAGCGACCCGGCGCCGGTGCGGATCGACGCCGGCGTGCGCGAGGGCGATACGATCTCGCCGTTCTACGACCCGATGATCGCCAAACTGATCGTCTGGGGGCGCGACCGCGCCGAAGCGCTGGCGCGCATGCGCCAGGCGCTGGCCGAGTATCGGGTGGCCGGGGTGGCCACCAACATCGCCTTTCTCGACCGGCTGGTGGCCAGCGAGCCGTTCGCCACCGCCGATCTGGACACCGGTCTGATCGAGCGGCATCACGATACGCTGTTTCCGGCCGCCGAGCCGGTGCCGGCCGCCGCGCTCGCGCTGGCTACCGCGGCCCTGCTCGAGCGCGAGCAGATCCGCCAGCGCAAACAGTATCTGGACAGCACCGATCCCCACTCGCCGTGGCATCAGCACAACGGCTGGCGCCTGAATGGCCATTACGAACGGACCCTGCAATTCGACCAGGACGACACGCGGCACGACGTGGTGCTCGCCTATCTGGGCGACCACAGCACGCTGGCGGTGGCTGGCCACACGCTACCCTTCGCGTACCGCCATGAGCAGGGCGCCCTGCAGCTGACGCTGGGCGACACGCGCACGCAGGGCCACGTGCATATCGACGGCGCGACCTACCACGTGTTTTACGAGGGCCGTCACTGGACGCTGCAATGGCATGACCCGCTGGCCCAGCAGGCGGGCCACGAAGGCGGCGAGGGCAAGCTCACCGCGCCGATGCCCGGCAAGGTCATCGCGGTGCTCGCCGAGAAAGGCGGCAAGGTCACCAAGGGCATGCCGCTGATCGTGATGGAAGCCATGAAGATGGAGCACACCATCAGCGCCCCGGCCGACGGCGAAATCGACGAAGTGCTGTACGGCGTCGGCGAGCAGGTGCAGGAGGGCGCGCAACTGCTGTCGCTCAAGGCGGCCGAGTAGCTCGCACATCTGGACGGGCCGCCCCGGAAAATGCAGATCCCTCCTGGGCGGCACCTAAGACATTTTAGAAAAATTTTCAGACACCTCTCGGGGTCGAGCCAGCCCGGCCCCGAGCGCAATCCGTGGTTGCGGACTCAGCGCCTGGATCTGAAGCGCGTGGCCAGCACCTTCACCAGGCTGGCGACCAGCGCCTGATCCTCCGGATTCATTTTGCCCACCGCGCGCGAGATCGCCACCATCGGGTCATTGGGATTGCCGTATGGCGTCAGCACCTGCTCGACCCTCAGGCTGCTGTTGTGCTCGAAGTTGAGTAATTCGGCGGGTGCGACGTTCAGCGTATCGGCCAGCACGCAGATATTGACCAGCGCGACGTTGCGCAGGCCGCGCTCGATGCCGCCCACGTAGGAGCGCGCCAGTCCGCTTTCAAGGGCCAGTTTTTCCTGCGACCAGCCGCGTGCCTTGCGGAACATCGCCAAGCGTTGACCAAACAATTTGAGAGGATCTTGATCCATAAGCCGTTGTGCGACGAGAGGCTCCACAGGCTAAGAACTTGCTCAACACAATACGACGCCTTTTGTTAAGACACACTATAAGTAACAATTTTTTCGGCATCAATTTACCCACACAAAGTCCCCGAACCCCATGAAAGGCCGGTAAACTGATGGCGGCATCGTCAACGGCTACATCTTTGCCATCCATAATAGGCCGCTCCATCGGCAACAATGCGATTGCTGCATGGTCAATGCCAAACCGCCGCCAGGCCGGACTCCACGTCGAGTGCCGGCACGCGGCCGTCGTTGTGCACCGCTCCCCCCGCGGCCCGCATGGCTGTCTCAATGACCATCGCGCAGGGAATCTCA
>JAGXBI010000456.1 GCA_018971155.1 Burkholderiales bacterium | reverse complement strand
CGGCGGCGGGTCGGTGCGGATCTTCCAGGAGGCCGTGCAAAGCCAGGTCTTCCGTGCGCTCAAGATCAGCGACGAAGAAGCCCGTGCGAAATTCGGCTTTTTGCTCGATGCGCTGCAATATGGCGCGCCGCCGCATGGTGGTATCGCCTTCGGCCTCGATCGCATCGTGACCATGATGGCCGGCGCCGATTCGATTCGTGACGTCATTGCGTTCCCGAAGACCCAGCGTGCTCAATGCCTGCTCACGCAGGCACCCTCGCCGGTCGATGAGCGGCAATTGCGCGAGCTGCACATTCGTCTGCGGCAAGCCGAGGCGCCCAAGGTCTGAGGCGAGCTTTCTGTGGTCAACGCGCCCCAGCCCAGGCTGGGGCGTTTGTTTTTTGAGCATTGCGCCAGGGGCTTTTACAATGGAGTCTGTTCTCCGACAGTTGGCACAGCATGAAACCGTTCAAAATTCCCGAATCCGTGCTGGTGGTCATCTACACGCCCGCGCTTGACGTGCTGATCCTGGAGCGGGTCGAGCCCACCGGCTTCTGGCAGTCCGTCACGGGCAGCAAGGATGCGCAGGACGAGCCGTTGCACGAGACCGCGGCACGCGAGGTACGGGAGGAAACCGGCATCGTCGTTGGCAGCGCCGCCGTGCCGGGCGAGAATCTTTGCGACTGGCATCATACGATCGAATACAGCATCTATCCCCACTGGCGTTATCGCTATGCGCCAGGTGTCACGCGCAACACCGAGCACTGGTTCGGCCTGCAGGTGCCGGCGGGCACGGCTGTGAGCCTGTCAGCGCGCGAGCATGTCAGCTACCGGTGGATGCCCTGGCAGGAGGCTGCGGCGCAATGTTTCTCGCCGTCCAATGCCGAGGCGATTCGGCAGTTGCCGCAACGGGTCCGCTGACGCGGGCCGGGAGAAGGCATGAAGACCCGGCTGCATTTCAGGCAAGGCGACGAGCTGGATTTGCTGTTTCAGGGGCCGGCCTATTTTTCGGCCTTGATCGGTGCGATCGAGCAGGCCAGGCAGGAAGTCGTACTGGAGTCGTATATTTTTGCCAACGACGCCGTTGGACAACGGGTCTCGGCGGCACTGCTGCTGGCCGTGCAGCGTGGCGTGACGGTGCGAATCATCACCGACGGCATCGGTACCGGCGGCATGCCGCTATTTGCCGACTGGGCGGCCGGCGGCATCGCGCACCGTATCTACAATCCGCATCTGTTCGGCAAGCAGGGCTTCTCGCGCACCCATCGCAAGCTCGCAGTGATCGATCGCCTGTGCGGCTTCGTCGGCGGCATCAATATCATCGATGACGTCGACGCGCATGGCGCCAAACTACCCGAGGCGCGCTGGGATTTCGCCGTACGATGCCGGGGCCCGATCGTGCGCGATATATGGCAGGCATTCGACACCCAGTGGCAGCGCCTGTCGCCCGGCGACATCGGGCCGTTCATCCGGCGGCGCCGCTATCGCCTGAAGCCGAGCGACGCGCCGATGGCGGCGTTCGCGGCGCGCGACAACATCCGAAACCGGCGCGCGATAGAGAAAGCTTATCTGATGGCCATTGGCCATGCCCGTGAGACCGTCTGGCTGGCCAATCCGTATTTCGTGCCGGGCCGGCGCGTGCGGCGTGCGCTGATCGCTGCCGCCGGGCGCGGCATCCAGGTCAACGTGCTGATCGGCCGCAAGGAATTTCCTCTGCTGGATCTTGCCGTCCCTTCGCTTTACGGCAAGCTGCTGAGGGCCGGGGTGTGCATCGCCGAGTATGACAGGACTCCGTTGCACGGCAAGGTCGCGGTGGTCGATGACTATTGGGCAACGGTCGGGTCGTCGAATCTCGACGCGTTCAGTTTGTTCCTCAATCACGAGGCCAATGTGGTGATGCTCAATCATCCGTTGGTCCCGGAGTTGCGCCAGCGCATTGCCGCGGCGTTCGAGCAGGCGCGCCGGATCGAGCCAGCCCGTTTTGCCGGGCGTGGG